>NZ_JBATVM010000058.1:0-44365 GCF_049671765.1 Psychrilyobacter sp. | reverse complement strand
AGTTAAATATAACAGGTGATTGGGTAAATTATATAAATGTTTTCAATAAATCACTGACTAAATTTATGTATATAATGATAGGTTTTAATGCTACTAAAGCATTTGGAGGGTCAGGAGTAATAGGAGGAATGTTGTCAGGACTTTTCTTACTGGGCTATGGTGATGGTGGAAACAGTGGTATGGCAGAGTTCTTCGGTCAAAATATTGAACCTCGTGGAGGAATGATAGGAATATTGTTTACTACAATAATTGCGGCTAAATTTGAAACATTTATTAGAAATAAATTTTCATGGGAACCAATAGATATAATTACCACTCCTATAATTACCTTATTAGGTATGGGAGCATTAACTTATACATTGATCATGCCATTATCGTTTAAATTATTTGGCCTCATGAACTATGCCTTTGCAAACCTAAATGGGAATCCAATTGGAGGAGGGATCTTGGCAGGATTATTCCTTCCATCGGTTATGATGGGTATACATCAAGGGTTTGTGCCAGTATATCAAGGGTTAGTAGAAACAACTGGGATGAATTCATTATTTCCAATATTAGCCATGGCAGGAGCAGGTCAAGTAGGAGCAGCACTAGCTCTCTATGTAAAATCTCCTAAAAATTCTAACTTAAGAGAAAATATCAGAGGAGCAATTGTACCAGGGATATTAGGAATAGGAGAGCCATTGATATACGGCGTTACATTGCCTAGAGTAAAGCCATTCTTTACATCTATGGCAGGAGGAGCAATTGGGGGAGTATATATAGGTATCATGTCTCAGATGGGCTTTACCTTTGGATTAAACACTGTATTCGGTTCTTCAGGAATCTTAGGTTCGTTTGCTATGACATCAAATAGCGGAGTATTAATAGCAATAATTTTATATGTATCAGCATTAATAGTTGCATATATTTCTGGATTTATCCTTACGTATCTATTTGGATGTAAAAACGTAGATCTTTCCTAAAAATTTAATATAAAAAGGTTTGAATATTTTAAATTAAAACTTGTGAAAAAAAACATAAAGACATGTTTTTTTTTACAAGTTTTTTAATTTATAGGGTATAATAGCGTCACAAACAAAATATTAGGAGGGAATAAGTTGTGAAAAACAAAAAAAAAAGTTTAAAAGATAAAGTCATATATCAGATATACCCTATGAGTTTTATGGATACCACAGGTAATGGAATGGGAGATATTAATGGAATCATAAGTAAATTAGATTATTTGGAAAAATTAGGAGTAGATCTTCTATGGCTAACTCCAATCTATAATTCTCCTAAAAATGATAATGGTTATGATATTGCAGATTATTATCAGATTGATTCAGATTTTGGAACTATGGAAGATTTTGATAAACTTTTATTCCAAGCTGAAGAAAAAGGTATGGGAATCCTTATGGATATAGTAGCTAACCATACATCTACAGAACATATTTGGTTTGAAAAAGCTCTTGCAGGGGATAAAAAATATCAAGACTATTATGTTTTTAGGGATAAAGAGTTTGTAGAAGCTCATCCTGTAACGTCAATATTTGGTGGAGATGCATGGGAATATATTGAAAATTTATATCTATATTATTTGCATAACTTTGATAAAACTCAGGCTGATCTGGATTGGGATAACGATAAAGTAAGAGAAGAAACATATAAGATGATGAACTTTTGGTTAAAAAAAGGTGTAAAAGGATTTAGATTTGATGTTATAGACATGATCAGTAAGGTATGGGAAAGATGTGAGATGTCTAATGGTCCAAAACTTCACGAATATATAGAAGAGATGGCCAATGCTACATATAGAAATTATGAGGATACTTTTACTGTAGGGGAAACTTGGTCAGCTGATTTAGAACATGCTAAAAAATATTCTAATTTAAATAATACTGAATTTTCAACAATTTTTACATTTGAGCATACTATGTTTGGGCCAGATAAATGGAGTACATCTATTGATCTATTAAAGTTAAAAGCAATTTTTGAAAAGTGGCAAAAAGGAATGCATAATAAAGGGTGGAACTCACTTTTTTATAATAACCATGATCTACCTAGGGCAATATCTAGATTTGGAGACGATAGGGAAGAATTTAGGGAAGTTTCAGGAAAAGGGTTAGCAATCTTACTTCATTTAATGGAAGGAACGCCATATATATATCAAGGAGAAGAGATTGGAATGATCAATCGACCTTGGGTTAGGGAAGAGATGCAAGATGTAGAAGCTATAAATTATTTTGACACGGCAGTAAAAATAGAAGATGAAAAGGAAGTCTTAAAAAATATAAAAAATATTTCTAGAGATAATGCTAGAACACCAATACAATGGGATGATAGTAAAAATGCTGGATTTACAGATGGGAAACCATGGATAGTTGTCAATGAAAGTTATAAAAAAATAAATGTGAAAGATGCGTTAGAAGATAAAAATTCTATATTTTATACTTATAAAGAGTTAATAAAAATAAGAAAAAAAATGGAACTTGTTAAAAATGGAACTTTTGACTTGATAGATAGGGAATCTAAAGAACATTTTTCATATATGAGAGAATACAAAGGGGAAAAACTTTATGTGTTTGCTAATATGACAGATAAAGAGATAGTGATTTCAGAGATGAAAGATTTAAAAGGTGAAGAAATAATTATTTCAAATTATAATGATGTAATCAGAAATAGGAAACTAAGACCATATGAAGCAATGGCAATAAAAGTTAAAGGCTAAAAAAAGGGAAGTAGAAGATGGATAATTCCTTCTTCTACTTCTTTTTAATTTTTACAGTCCCATTAGATGTCCCTAGGATTAAAAATTTATTAGTCTTTAATTGGGGGAATTCATTTTCTATATGGATTAAATCTCCAAAAATAGAAAAATCAAAGTCATGATTTTCAGGTATTTTTATAGCAAGATTGTGGTTTGAAGTAGCTATTTTTGAATTTGAGACAATACCTTCAAATTCTGCTAAAATAGAAGCGTTGGATGTAGAAATATTTCCTATTTTTTCAGCATTTTTAATTTTAATTTTTTTATTGGTAGTTTTAATGTTAAGGATACCCAAGGTGTTTTCAGTAATTACTCGGCTGAATAGACCTTTTACATAGATATCTCCTACAATATTGGATAGTCTAACATCATTATTTGAGTTTATAATATTGAGAGTTCCAACGAGGTTATCTATCTCTATCTTTCCATTGGAATTATTTATAGAAAAGTTTCCATTTATTTTATTTACACATATAGAACTATTAGTAGTTTTTATAAGATATTTAAAGTTACTATTTTGAGGAACCAAAAGATCAAATTTAATCTTAGTTTTAAAAAGATTATTTTTCTTATCATTACTTAAATTATATTGTAAAATATCTTTTGTTATCTCTTCCTCTAATATAGGATTTTTTTTATCTGATAACTGATTTAATATTATCTCTTCGCCAGTATAAGAAATAATATTAAGATTAATATACTTTCCGTTGATCTCAATAGTTTTAATACCTTTAGAGGTAGTTGACCCATTAGAAAAGGTAGTGGTACTAATCAATATCAAGAAAAAAAATAAAAATATTGAGTTTTTCATAAGGCCTCCTCCTAAATAATTTATATTGAGTAAATTATAACATTTTATTATAAAAAATGCATGAAAATCTAAAAGAAAAAAAGATATTTAGAATTTTTTTAGGCGGAAGATTATATTATTCAAATTAGTTATTGAATAAGAATATAGATGTGTAGTATACTGAAATATAATCAAATTAATGGGGTGGGGAAAATTGGATTTACATTATTTAAGAATATTTTATGAGGTTGCTAAAGAATGTAGTTTTACAAAAGCGGCACATAATTTATACATAAATCAATCGGCAGTTTCTATACAGGTTAAAAAATTTGAAGAACTTTTAGGGACTAAGTTATTTGATAGAAGTTCAAAGAAAATAAAGTTAACTTATTCAGGAGAAGTTTTATACAAAATGAGTGAGGATATTTTTCAAAAGGTTAAACGTGTAGAGAAAGAGATGGCAAGAATAGTGGAAGTAGATAGAGCTAGAATAAGTATAGGAGCTACAACTATTATAGGAGAGCCACTGTTGCCAAAACTGATGAAAGAGTTTTCTAAGGTGTATCAAGAGATAGAATATGATATATTGATAGCTTCAAAGAAGGAAATTTTGGAAAGGCTAAGAGATGGAGACATAGATATAGCCATCATCGATGAAACTCATATAACAGATATAAATTTAGAGATTATAGACGTAGGCAAGTTCCCTTTATGTTTAATTAGTGCAAAGGATTATAGAGATATCAAGGAAGTTGCGGATACTCCTCTTATTATACGTAAGCAAATATTAAAGCATAATGAAGCTGTAACAGCTATAGAAAATAATCATGAAATAGAGTTTAAAAGCAAAATCCCAATCACTGGAAGTTTGAGCATGATCAAATCTTTTGTTAGAGAAGGAGTTGGGAATGTAGTATTACCTTATTATACAGTCTATAATGAGGTTAAATCAGGAGAATTTAAAGTTATTGAAAAAATAGATGAAGTATCAGATGGATATCAAATAGCTATCACAAAGGACAAAAGAAGTTTACTTGAGATAATTAAGTTTATAAATTTTACTAAGAACTTTAAAATAATATAAGACTCTTCCTTTTTATAGTTTCTCGATTCACGAATATCAAAATTAATTCTAGTTAGAATAAATTTTAAATGTGACAAAGAAACTAAAGCTAGAAAAATTAGCAATAGGTTTCCTTTTGACATCGTAATTTTTTTATAATTAGAAAAAAATCGTACTCGTCAATTGGGAAAACATTAACAAGGAAAGAGTAAAAAGGAGAAAAATATGAATTTAATTGAGTCGTATGAAATTGAATTAAATCTATTAAAAGATTTTATAACAAAAGAAAAAGAAGAAAAATTAACAGAGGTAGTTGCTAAGAAATTAGCAAAAGCTTTTATAAATAAAAATAAAGTACTTATCTGTGGAAATGGTGGAAGTAATTGTGATGCACTTCATTTCGCAGAGGAATTTACAGGAAGATTTAGGGGAATAGAAGAGCACTTCCTGCAATTGCAATCTCAGATTCATCTCATATAACTTGCGTTGGAAATGATTTTGGTTTTGACGAAATATTTGCTAGAGGTGTAGAAGCTTATGGTAAAGAGGGAGACTTCTTTATTGGAATATCTACTAGTGGAAACTCTGCTAATGTAATAAGAGCAGTAGAAGAAGCTAAAAAATTAGGAATGACTACTTGTGTTCTTTTAGGAAAAGATGGAGGAAAGTTAAAGGGAATCTGTGACTATGAATTTATTATTCCTGGAGAGACTTCAGATAGAATACAAGAGATCCATATGATGATTTTACATATAATCATAGAAGGTGTAGAAAGAATAATGTTTCCTGAATTATACTAGGAGATTATAGAAAAAGAGCTAGAAAATCATTTTGATTTTCTAGCTCTTTTTCTAATTAAATTATACCTTCAAAATTTTTCTTCCTTTAAATAGATTTTCATAGACCAAGATTGTAGCTCCTACAGTCGAAGCATTATCTCCTAATTTGGAAGGTATAATTTTTAGATCAGATGTAGAAGTTTTTAAGGAGTATTTTTTTACTTTATTCATTAATTTTTTATAAAATAATTCTCCTCCATTATTTATCTCTCCAACGATGATTATTACCTTTGGATTTAAGAGGTTGACTAAAAAAGAGAGCGCATATCCAAGATTTTCTGCAATTTCTTCTAATATATTTATTGAAAAAATATCACCATTTAGTGCTAGATCACATATTTTTTCTATACTAGGATCATTTATATAGGATTTTCCTTTTTCAGAATTCACATAACTTAATATTCTTTTACTTCCAATAATTGCTTCTAGACACCCAAATTTTCCACATGAACATGGATGAATACTATTTTTTTCAATAGTTATATGACCAATTTCTCCAGCACTGTAGCCCTCACCTCGATAGAGTTTATTATTGAGAATAATTCCAGCACCAATTCCTTCACCGATATTAATAACTATAAAATTATGTTCATCGATCCCTACTCCACTTTTATGTTCTCCTAATGCCATAGCTCTGACATCGTTATCGATAATAGCAGGGAGGGAGAATTTTTTTTCAACTATTTCTTTGAGATCAAAATTTCTCCATTTATAGTGAGGAGAAAAGATAGAAATTCCATTTACATAATCTACCATTCCATTGAGAGCAATTCCAATCCCTAATATTTTTTCTTTGTTTACACGACCTACAAGACTAGAAATAAGGGTAAATAAATTATTTAAGATATGTTCTTTATCCCTATTTTCCAATGGAATGATTTCTTTAAATAAGATAGTACCATTGATATCAGTTAAAATTCCCTTGATTTTATTTGGGGATAGAGTGACTCCTAAAATATAGCCAGCATCAGGATTGATATCTAATAAAATAGGTGGTCTTCCGCCAGAAATAACACCAATTCCAGATTCTATAAGGATATCTAAATCTATCAATTTTTTTGTTAATTTAGTTATACTAGCAGGAGTGAGACCGGTTAAAATAGCTAAATCAGCTCGAGATTTTAATCCTTGAGTTTTTAAAATTTCTATAATATTTGAGATGTTTATCCTTTTAATTAGGTCTGAATTTCCCATTTTTCGTTTGATCATAATAACTCCTAAAGTATATTTTTTATTTGCCTTGAAATTAGATTTAAAGATTATAAAGAACTAATGGCATATACTGAAATTATATGTTTAAAGAAAAAATAAGTCAACTAAAAAAGATTTCTTGACTTTTGAAAGAAAAAAGCATATAAATATATCATAAAACAACTTTATTAACTTAGTTAATAAAGTATAAAAAAGGAGGGAAATAAAAATGTTAAAAAAATTAATAAATGATTTTAAAGAAAAATTTGGATTAGGAGAGATAAAAACTTTTTTTGCACCTGGAAGGGTAAATTTAATAGGTGAACATACAGATTATAACGGAGGACATGTATTTCCATGTGCTCTTTCATTTGGAACCTATGGAGTAGTTAGACCTAGAAAAGATAAAAAATTAAGATTTTATTCAAATAATTTTGAAGAGGTAGGAGTAATTGAAGTAGATTTAGAAAATTTAGTTTACGATGAAAGAGATCATTGGGCTAATTATCCTAAAGGTGTGATAAAGATTTTTAAAGATAGTGGATATGATCTTAAAACAGGTTTTGATATGTTAGTTTTTGGAAATATCCCAAATGGTGCAGGATTATCTTCATCAGCATCTGTGGAACTTTTGACATCTGTGATCTTAAAGGAACTTTATAAAATAGAAATAGAGATGATAGAGATGGTAAAGATCAGTCAAAAAGCTGAGAATGAGTTTATAGGTGTAAACTGTGGAATAATGGATCAATTTGCCATAGGAATGGGGAAGAAAGACAGAGCAATGTTACTGGACTGTAACACACTAGAATATATATATGCACCTGTAGAATTAGGGGATGCCTCTATTATAATAGCCAATACAAATGTCAGAAGGGGGTTAGCAGATTCAAATTATAACGAGAGAAGGGAAGAGTGTGAAAGAGCTTTAGGAGAGCTTCAGACTGTATTAAACATAAAATCTCTAGGAGACCTAACTATAGAAGAGTTTGAAAAAAATAAAGAGTTAATAAAAAATAAAATTGATAGGAAAAGAGCTCGCCATGCAGTTTATGAAAATCAAAGAACAATTGAAGCTGTAGAGAAGTTGGAGTGTGGAAATATTCAAAGGTTTGGGCAATTGATGAATGAATCTCATATCTCACTCCGAGACGATTATGAGGTTACAGGAATAGAATTAGATACTATGGTTAGACTGGCATGGAATGAAACTGGAGTGATTGGAGCCAGGATGACAGGAGCAGGATTTGGAGGGTGTACGGTAAATATTGTAAAGAATAAAAATATAGATAGTTTTATAAAAAATATAGGTGAAAAATATAAAGATGAAATAGGTTTAACAGCAGATTTTTATGTTGCTAGTATTGGAGATGGAGCTAGAGAACTAATTTAAGTTTATTAAAGGTGGGATGTATAACTATGAAAATATTAAAAACAAAATTTGGTACTTTAAAAACAGGAGAAGAAGTTTTTAAATATATATTAAAAAATGACAAGCTTGAAATTGGTATATTAAATTATGGGGGAATAATTACAGAAATTTTTATGTCAAATAAAGATGGGAAAAAAGAAAATATAGTCCTAGGTTATAATAAAATCATAGATTATGAGGAGAAATCACCTCATTTTGGGGCCATAACAGGAAGAGTTGCAGGGAGGATAGAAGGTGGTAGTTTTAAATTAGGAGGAGTTAGATATAATTTAGCTAAAAATAATGGTGAAAATAACCTTCATGGAGGAATAAAAGGTTTAGATAAGAGAATTTGGAATGTTTCTGAAATAAAAAACGGAGTAGAATTGTTCTATACAAGTCCCCATATGGAAGAGGGCTTTCCTGCAAGAGTAGAATTTAATGTGAGATATACTCTATCAGATGATACTTTGGAAATATCCTATTTAGGAACGCCTGATAGAGATACTATTTTAAATATTACAAATCATACCTATTTTAACCTTTCAGGGAATTGTCAGGATAATATACTGAATCATGAGTTATATATATATGCAGATAGGATTCCATTTTTAGATGAAAACTCTATACCTCATGGAAAAACTTTTGATTTAACAGAAACGCCGTTTAATTTTAAAACTCCTAAAAAAATAGGAAAAGATATAGATTCAAATAATCTTCAATTGAGATCTGCCAAGGGATATGACCACCCATTTATTCTAAAAAAAGAAAAAGAGTTAGAAATTTATCTGTTTCATGAAAAAACAGGTAGAAAATTAGATGTATATACAGATCAAAAATCAGTAGTGCTATATACAGGGAATCATCTAGGAGATAATGAAGGAAAATTATCTTGTGGAGTGATGGCTAAACCTAGATTAGGAGTGTGTCTTGAGACACAAGATTTGCCAAATCATATTAATGTAGATAAATTTAAAACGACTATATACACACCGAATCATCCATATAAGTCTGTAACTAGATATGTATTTACTAACAATTAATTGAAGAAATAAAAAAATAAAGGGGGAGAAAATTGATAGATATAAATTATGAGATAGAACGTCTCCTACAATATGGGATACAAAAAAAATTATTAGATAAAATGGATCTAATATATATTAGAAATTCTATCTTAGAAGTCTTGAAAATAGACGATTTTAAAGGGATAGAAGTAAAAATAGAAATTTTAGAAAATCCTGTAGAAATTTTAGAAAATATATTGAATTGGGCTGAAGAAAATAATAAATTACTAGAAGGTACTGTGACCTACAGAGATCTTTTAGATGCTAAATTAATGGGATGTTTGATGCCACGGCCATCTGAAGTAATAAAAGAGTTCTATGAAAATACAGAAAAAAAAGGGATAAAGTGTGCCACTGAAAATTATTATGCAATGTCTAAGGCGTCTAATTATATAAGAACTGAAAGGATAGCGAAAAATATGCACTGGGATTCTCCTACAGAATATGGAGAATTAGAGATAACTGTAAATTTATCTAAACCAGAAAAAGATCCTAAAGCTATAGCTGCTGCAAAGCATATGAAAAGTAGTTCTTATCCTAGTTGTGTGCTTTGCAAGGAAAATGAAGGATATAGAGGGAGATTAAATCACCCTGCTAGACAAAACCATAGGATAATACCACTATCATTAACAGGGGAGGAGTGGTTTTTACAGTATTCTCCCTATGTATATTACAATGAGCATAGTATTGTATTTTCAAGTGATCATAGACCAATGAAAATTTCAGAGGTTACCTTTGTGAGATTACTAGAATTTGTAGAAAAATTTCCACATTATTTTATAGGATCCAATGCCGATCTACCTATCGTAGGAGGATCTATCTTATCTCATGATCATTTTCAAGGTGGAAATCATGAATTTGCCATGGCCAAGGCTCCTATAGAAAAAAAAGTTAAATTTAAAAAATATCCAAATATAGAGGGTGGAATAGTAAAGTGGCCTATGTCGGTAATAAGATTATCTTCTGAAAATACTCAAGATTTAACAAAATTAGCGGATGATATACTTCACACTTGGAGAAATTATTCAGATGAAGAGGTCGGTATATTTGCTGAGACCAAAGGTGAATCCCATAATACAATAACTCCAATTGCTAGGAGGAAAAATGGACTATTTGAGTTAGATATAGTCTTGAGAAACAACAGAACTTCAGAGAGGCATCCATTAGGGGTATTTCATCCCCATAAGGAGGTTCATAATATAAAGAGAGAAAATATAGGTCTTATTGAGGTCATGGGGTTAGCAGTGCTCCCAGGGAGGCTCAAGGAGGAATTAGTTATATTAGAGGAAGTTATTTTGGAAGATAATTATATAGAAAAGATAGAAAATAATAAAATAATAGAAAAACACCTGAGCTGGGCAAAAGAAATTAAAGGAAAATATAGTGATCTTACAGTAGACAACATAGAGAAAATTTTACATGAAGAAGTAGGCTTGGTATTTTCCAAAGTATTAGAACATGCAGGAGTGTATAAAAGAGATGAAAAAGGACAAGGGGCCTTTATAAAGTTCATAAAATTATTCTGCTAAATATTTATGGTTTTTCTTAATATAGTGATATGTTAGTTTATTTTTATGCAGAGAAAAATTAAAATACAAAAGTGTTAAAAAATTCAAGAACAGAATAAATGAGTATCCCTCTAAGTATATTATTTCTAGTATATATTAATTTTATGAGATATCTCCTAGACATATAATATAATGATTATGGATTTTTGGATAAAGGTTAAATTTATAATATAATTAACTGGTAGCGTTGAGAGTTTCTTTTAAATAGTATTGTGAGCATAAATAAAACTTAATTTCTAATAAATTTCTAAGAAAAAAATATTGACACGACCAATATCTTGTAGTATTATTAAATTAACAAGAGACCTTACCTATTAGCGACTATCTTGATGTTTTGGGCCTAATGTCGTCGCCGGAGTCGGCGCTGTGTATAATACATCAGAAAAATCACGAGGGTATAACGAGCCCCTACGGATACTGTATGTTATATATATCTGACTACCACTTTTTTGAACCAGGCGACCAAAACTATACAGAGGGCTGTAGGTCAGGGCTTGTTTAAAGACTTCTATGAGGTCTTTTTTTTATTATCTATTAAATTGAGCTTTATTTTGATAATATATAAGTATAAAATTGTTTGAGGTGAGAAGATGGAAATATTTATTATAACAGGAATGAGTGGCGCAGGAAAATCAACAGCACTTAATTATTTTGAAGATCGAGGATATATGACCATAGATAATATGCCTTGTTTTTTTATAGATGGATCTAAGTTATCTGTATATAGAGAAAGAATAAAAAAAATAGCAATAGGCATGGATATAAGGTCCTTTGAAAGGACAGATGAATTTTTAGAATTATTGGAAAATTTAAAGGGAGAAGGAGTTTCTTATAAGATACTTTATTTAGATGCTAAGGATGAAATAATCTTAAATAGATATAATTTAACTAGAAGATCTCATCCCCTAAAAAGATCCAATTCTATTGTGGAAAATATTTATTTAGAGAGGAAGATGTTATCTGAAATAAGAGAATTGGCAGACATAATAATAGATACCAGTGATTTTACCCCTAAAGAAATGATTGAAAATTTAAAAAATAGGTTAGAATATAAAAAAATAAGAGATTTAGTGTTAACTATAACTACATTTGGATTCAAATATGGAGCCCCTATAGACCTAGATATGATGTTTGATACAAGATCATTGTTAAATCCATATTATATAGAAGAACTAAGGCCTAAAAATGGAAGTGATAAGGCTGTTCAAGAATATGTAATGAATGGAAGTGGCAGTAAAGAATACCTAGAAAAAATAGAGGGAATGTTAGAATTTTTATTACCTCATTTCATAAAAGAAGGGAAAACACATCTGACTGTAGGGATAGGTTGTAGTGGGGGGAAACATAGATCGGTGACTATAGCTAGTAAGCTTTATGAATATTTTAATAAAAATGAAAAAATTAAAGTATTATTAAATCATAGGGAGAAGGAGAAATGGAGTCTTTAATAGACAAATATGAAATTCCAGATCTTCCTGGAGTTTATTTGATGAAAGGGAAAAAAGGGGTAATATATGTAGGGAAGGCTAAAAATTTAAAAAAAAGAGTCTCCTCATATTTTAAAAAGATCCATACAGATAAAAAAACAATGGAATTAGTGGACCATATAGAAAATCTAGAATTTATAGTGTGTAAGAGTGAACTAGATGCACTGATTTTAGAAAATAATTTAATAAAAAAATATATGCCAAAATATAATATCCTCCTCAAGGATCAAAAAACTTATCCCTATATTAAGATGTCTATAGAGAAGTTTCCTAAGATATCTATTATTAGGAGGACTAAAGATTTAGATATTAAAAATGGAGATTATTTTGGTCCATATCCCAATGGGAGTGGTTTTTTATTAAAAACCCTTGTAAAGATATTTAAAATAAGGGACTGTAATAGAGATATGAAAAAAACATATCCTAAACCGTGTTTGAAATATTATATGAATCGATGTATGGGTCCCTGTGTTTATAAGGAAATAGAAAGAAGTTATAAAGAAAGTAGTGAAAATGCCAAATACTTTTTAAAGGGTAGGGGAGATAAGTTATTAAAACAATTAAAAGAGGATATGGATAGATTTAGTAGGTCTATGGAATTTGAAAGAGCTATTCAGTATAGGGAACAGATTAAAGCAATTGAAAATTCAATGAAAACACAAGTTACAGAAGTTTTAAAAAATATAGATGAGGATGTATTTGTTTGCAGAAAGGATGGAAATATATTATTTTTGACTATATTAAAAATTAGAGATGGGAAGATTATAGGAATAAATAATTTGAAAATAGATATATTTATAGATGATGACATTTTGGTTGAAAGTTTTTTAAGGTATTATTCTAGTGAAAAGATGCCTAAAAATATAATTCTAGATAGTTTGTTTGTAGAAAAAAAAGAAATATTAGAGGGCTGGGGGAAAAGTTTTCTTAATATAAATTTAAAACTATATTTTCCTATGGTAAAGAGCAGAAGAAAAAAACTCTTAGAGATGGCGTATCTCAATCTAGAGGAAGAGATTAAAAAATATCATAATCAAAAAAGTATATTGGAAGAGGGAATGAAAGTTCTTTATGAAACTTTAAAATTGAATAAATTTCCTCGGAAAATAGAATGTTTTGATATATCAAATATCTCAGGAAAAGATGCTGTAGGAGCTATGAGTGTAGCTGTAGAAGGAAGAATATCAAAAAAAAATTATAGAAAATTTAAGATAAAAACTAAAGATACTCCTGATGATTATCATATGATGAAGGAAGTTATACAAAGAAGATATTCTAAATTAGCTCAAATAGATTTTCCAGATCTAATTTTGATAGATGGTGGGCTGGGGCAATTAAATGCTGTTGAAGGAGTTTTACTTAAGTTAGGAAAGGATCATTTGGTAGATATAATTAGTATAGCTAAAAGGGAAGAGGAAGTTTTTAAAACAGGAAAGACTAGTTCTTATATTTTCCCTAAGAATTCAGAGTCTCTAAAGATATTACAAAGATTAAGGGACGAGGCTCATAGATTTGGAATAACTTACCATAGGAGTTTACGTAAAAAAAGGGTAATATCTAGTGAGCTTGATGGAATTCAAGGAATTGGTCCAAAAAGAAAAATGGAGCTCCTTAATAGATTTAAATCAGTAAAAAGGATAAAAGAAGCAACTTTAGAAGAATTATTAGAAATCGTACCAGATAAAATAGCAAGACAAATAAAGAAAGTTTTAGATTAATTTTATTTGTTATAAGTTTCGTTAAATGCAATGGGGGGGAGGTAAAAATGAAAAAAGTGTTAGTTATAGATGATGAATTGAGCATTAGATTGTTACTTCGAGAGATAATTGAAGATCTATATATTGAAGTTTCTGAAGCAGAGACTGCTATAGTTGGTTTGCAGATGATAGAAAAGCAAAATTTTGATCTTATCATTATGGATATTCAGATGCCTCAAATGAATGGATTAGATGCCATGAGAAAATTAAGAGAGCTAACAGATGCTCCAGTATTTATTTTGACGGCATTTAGTCATTTAGAGGAAGTCGTAGAAAACTTAGGAGTGGAAATTCAAGGTTTTGTAGAAAAGCCATTTGATATAGATGAATTGGCTCAAAAGATAAAAAAACAAGTAGAATAAATTGGTCTTAATGGACTCCAGCATGTTACGATGGTTATTAGAACTACTTAGAAAAAAAATAAAAAAAATTAGGAAAAGAAAGGAGAAAAAAGACGTGTATAAATATATATTACTTTTAGTATTGGCACTGAGCACTACTGGCTGTACAGGGATATCTAAGATAAAGGAAAGATCCCATAGTGCGCCATTTGTAAAGGAGATAAAAAAAGGAGATTATGAACTGACTCTTTATAGTATTAATTATCCTGAAAAATATGAAGAAAAAATTAAATTTTATAATGACTTTGACATACTTATGAGGAAATTATTGGTTTATGATTCAACTATAAATATTATGTACTCTCAAGAATTTAAAGATGATATTATTCATCTGAAAAATAGCTATATTCTTCCAGAAGAGGTGGCTTTTTTAAAATCTGCATCGGAATTGTCTCAAGTGGATAGAGATAATATAGATAAAAAAGTAATAATAAAATTAGATGAAAAAATCGGGAGAACTCAATATTATTTAAATAAACAGGTTTATTTTTGGAAAAAAATAATGAAAAGTGATAAGAAATTTAATAGCGGGATGAATTATACAGAATTAGATAAGGAAAAACTTGTTTTGCAGATGGAAGATAAAAGGAAAAACTTATTTAAAATAGTAGAACAAGTAGAATTAAATTTGATTTTAAAAATAGAGGAACCTTATACTGATAATAAAAATGAATATTGGCAGGAGAAAGATATTTATATAGACCGAGCTACAGATTTAACTCCTAAAATATTTAGAAAACAAGGATATCTATACTTAAACTCTATAAAAGAAAGAGACGTAAAAAAAATAATGGGGAATCAACTAAAATTTGATTCAAAAATAGTAGTGGTAGAAAACAAATTATACAATGGTTATACTGTTTCAGATGGAAAGTATATCTTTTTTTATGGTGGAAAATACGGTGTTAATTATTATGATGGTTATAATCTAGAGATAAAAGTAAAAGAAGTGTTTTTGAAAGATCTATTGAATATAGACGAAGAGTTTTTAATAGATGATTTTTTAAAACCCAAATCTTATAAAGAGAGGCAGGAAAAATAATGGAATATGTTTTAATTGTTTTTATAGTCGGAGTATTGTCTATCATTTTACTGAAAAAAAATGAAAGAAAAAATATAGATGAGATGCATACACTTATAGAAAAAATAGGGAAAAGGGAAGATTATATAGAGATAATGGACGAACTTAAAGAGTCCTATGAAGAAACGGTGAAAACCATAAGATTTCAAGAAGCACAACTGAATAATTCAGTAAAAGAATTAAAAGAATTTAAAGAAGAACTCAACGTTACATATGATTCTCTTTTAAAAAAATCAGCTCAGTTGGAATATTCTAATGAAGAATTAGAAAAAAAAGTAGCAAATTTATCTAATATAAATGCAGTCGCTAGGACTGTTCTATCAACTTTGGAATTAAATAAGATTATAGGGGTTATCCTAGATGCTTACTTTGTTTTGACAGGGGTAAAAAAAATAGCAATATACTTATGGAAGAATGGAGAATTGGAATTAAAGCAAACTAAGGGTAAATTTATAAACAAAGGAAATATAAGTTTTCCTTTGGAAGAATTAGCTAAATATAATAGAAGCGATTATAAAAATATATATACTCAGATATCTAAATCTATAGAAGCTACAGAAGATGAGAGCATAGTGATTTCTAATTTAGTAGTAAAAGGAAAGGAATTAGGAGTAATATATATTGTAGAAGATAGAGAAAAACTTAGTTATAGTGATGAAGCAACAATTTCAGCTTTAGCTATTCAGGTAGCTATTGCAATAAACAATGCATTGATATATTCAGAGTTGATAATAAAGGAACGTCTAGATAATGAACTAGAAGTTGCTTCAAATATTCAGAAAAAATTACTACCTCAGTCACTAGGAGACATAAATGGTGTTGAGATAGCCCAGTACTTTAATCCTGCTAAGGAAGTAGGAGGAGATTATTATGACTATTCTCTTTCAGGAGATAATAAACTATGGATAACTATAGGAGATGTAAGTGGGAAAGGAGTTCCAGCAGCATTTTTGATGGCTTTAATAAGATCAGTATTAAAAACGTTAGAATATAAGGATTCTTATCCATTAGAAGTTTTAACAGATCTAAATGATATTATTTATCCAGATATAAGTGAAGATATGTTCGTTACGATCTTTCATAGTCAGTATGATTTTTTAACTAAAACACTTTATTACTCCAATGCGGGGCATAATCCTCTTATTTTGTATAAAGCTAAGACAGGAGAAGTTATAGAGGAAAATGTTAAAGGCGTTGCAATAGGGTTTTTAGAGTTTTATGATTACAAGATGGGGAAAGTAAAGTTAGAAAAAGGAGATGTCCTTTTATATTACACTGATGGATTGACAGAAGCTGAAAACCCAAGTAAAGAACTCTATGGAATTGAACGATTAAAGGAAGTTATAGGTAAAAATTATGATATGACTGCTGAAGGAATAAAAATAGAGATTCTAGCTTCTTTAAATGAATTTGTGAAAGAGAAAGAACAGATAGATGACATGACGTTTGTTATTTTAAAAATCGAATTATAAAAAGGACTTGTGTCCTTTTTATTTTTGTTTTTAAACAGTATCATTTGTTTAGAAAAAGTGCTGTTTCCTATCGAATTATTATTAATAAGATTTGTTGTCAGTTAATGAAGCGGAATAGCTTTGACTTGCTCTTTAAATTTTAGTATAATATAAAAACTGTTTATAGAAAGTCATTAGCTGAAAATTAACTAGGTTGATTGGTTTGGGGTTTTAGTCTCGCTGGTAATTTTGGATCTTAAAAAATGGGCTTTAAAAGAAATAACTAAAGGATATATATTAAAAATTTAAATGGAGGTAAATTCATGTATAGTAAAGTACTTGAAACAACAATTTTTTTAAAAGAAACAACGAAATATAGACCAAAAGTAGCTATAGTATTAGGTTCGGGGTTAGGAAACTTAGTAGATTTTATAGATGAAAAAATGGAGATAGATTATAGCGATATTCCAAATTTCCCTGTATCAACGGTGGCAGGTCATGATGGTAAATTAGTATTTGGTAAAATTGGTGAAGTAGAAGTAGTAGCAATGAAGGGAAGATTTCATTTTTATGAGGGATACGATATGAAAGAAGTAACTTATCCCATGTATGTAATGAAACAGTTCGGAATTGAAAAATTAATAGTTAGTAATGCTGCAGGTGGGAGCAATAAAAGCTATAAGCCAGGAACATTGATGTTGATAACTGATCATATTAATGCATTCGGAACTAATCCGCTTATTGGTAAAAATGATAATAGATTTGGACCAAGATTTCCAGATATGACAGAAGCTTATAAGATATACCTTAGAGATTTGGCTAAGGAAGTTGCAGATAATTTAGGTATAGCTTATAAAGAAGGAATATATTTAGGAAATACAGGGCCTACATATGAAACTGGAGCAGAAATAAGAGCGTTTTCTGCTATGGGAGCAGATGCAGTAGGAATGTCTACAGTACCAGAAGTAACTGTAGCAAATTACTTAGGGATAGATGTATTAGGAATATCTTGTATCACAAATATGGCTACAGGAATAGCAAAAAAAGCACATTCTCATGAAGACGTAGTGAATGTAGCAAAAAAAGCTGGGGAAAATTTTTGTAACTGGATAGTAAATATAGTAAAAAAAATAGGATAAAGTAAAATCCTTTTTTTCCTAGCTAGGGAGAGAGTACTAATAGGTGAGAGAGGGTAAAATATAACGGGGTCTAGGAGGATCAGAGTGACAAACTATATTTTAGAAATGAAAAATATGAGAAAAACTTTTTTAGGCGGAAAAGTCGTAGCAAATGATGATATCACTTTAAACATAGTTGAGGGAGAAAAACATGCTATTGTAGGAGAAAATGGTGCTGGAAAATCTACATTAATGAAAATACTAAATGGACTATATACTCCTACATCAGGAACAATATCTTTAAATGGAAAAGTGACAGATATAAAAGGTCCTGGAGAAGCAGCTAAATTAGGAATAGGGATGGTGTACCAACATTTCATGTTAGTGCCTACCTTAACAGTTGCAGAAAATATGATATTAGGTGTAGAGCCTACTAAGGGGATGAACCTCGACATAAATAAGGCTCGTGAAGATGTAAAGAGAGTATCTAAAAAATATGGTTTAGCAATAGATCCAGATGCTATAATATCAGATCTTTCAGTTGGTATCCAGCAAAGAGTAGAGATCTTAAAGATATTATTTAAGGGAGCTAACTTACTTATATTTGATGAACCAACAGCGGTATTAATTCCTCAAGAGGTAAAAGAATTATATAAGATAATGGATAACCTTATTGAAGAGGGTAAGACTATTATATTTATTTCTCATAAACTCCAAGAAGTATTAGATATTTCAGATAATATAACAGTAATCAGAAGGGGAAAAGATGTAGCTAATTTCGAAACTAAAGATGCTACAAAGCAAAAAATTGCAAATGCCATGGTAGGTAGACCAGTTTTATTTACTACTGAAAAACCAGAAGTTACTATTGGTGAAAAAATAGTTGAGGTCAAAGATTTAAATGTAAAAAATAACAAAGGATTACTGGCAGTAAAAAAGGTATCTTTTGATATAAAAGCAGGAGAGGTATTTGGGATCGCAGGCGTAGAAGGATCAGGGCAATCTGAACTTGTAGAAGCTATGACAGGATTAAGAAAGGTCGAATCTGGAATATTTACTCTAAATGGTGAGGATTTGGCAGGAAAAACTCCTAGACATATTACATTAGCTGGATTAGCTCATGTACCAGAAGATAGACATACAAGAGCGGCAGTATCAGAATTTTCAGTTAGGGATACATTTGCTTTTGGAGTACATAGAGAAAAATTTACAAAAAATAAGATATTATTAGATGTAGAAAAATTAGAAAAAGAAGCAGAATTTTTTATGGAAGCTCATGATATAAGACCTAGAGGAACAAAAACAGCCTTTGGAAAATTATCAGGTGGTAACCAACAAAAGATAATTGTAGCTAGAGAATTGGAGAAAAAACATGATTTCATTATAGCTTCTCAGCCTACAAGGGGAGTAGATATTGGTGCTATTGAAGCAATCCATAAGTTGATCTTGGAAGAAAAGAAAACTGGGAAAGCAGTAATGGTGGTATCAGCAGAATTGTCTGAAATCTTAAACTTAAGTGACAGAATAGCAGTTATGTGTGGTGGAGAGGTTACAGGAATTTTAGACAGAGAAGACGCTACTGAAGAAAAGATCGGAATCTTAATGGCTGGAGGGAAGTTATAATGAATAGAAAATTACAAGGGTTATTAGTTCCTATCTTAGCAGTGTTCTTAGCGCTACTTTTAGGAGCAGGAATAATCGCTTATTTAGGAGAAAATCCGTTAACAGCATATTACTATCTGTTTACAGGAGCTTTTGATGGTCGTAGAGCCATTGCGAGAACACTCTTAGAAGCAACACCTATGATATTTACAGGGTTATCTGTTTTGGTAGCTTTTAAAACAGGGTTATTTAATATCGGTGCTCAAGGTCAAGTTGTAATGGGTGGATTAGCAGCAGCAGCAGTAGGAGCTTTTGTACATAATAGTGGAATAAATAATGTATTCGTAGTACTCATCATAGCAGCAGCAGCAGGTTTTGCTTGGGCAGGAATTGCAGGGTGGTTAAAGGCAAAGTTAGGAGTACATGAAGTAATATCTACTATCATGTTAAATTATATAGCTTTAAATTTTGAACAATATGGATTAAATTATCCATTGAAAGCTGGTGGACCTATGGGACCAAGTCCACAAACTCCTCCAGTATTTGAAAGTAGTAGATTAGCTATGTTAATGCCAGATACGAAAGTAGCACTTAACGTAGGATTTATTATAGCAGTAATAGCTGTTATACTTATTTGGTTTATGTTTGAAAAGACTATCACTGGATATGAGATCAAAGCTGTGGGACTCAATCCTTTAGCTTCTGAAAATGCAGGAATAAATGTAAAATGGAGAATATTACTTGCCATGGGAATAGCAGGGTCATTATCTGGATTAGCAGGTGCTGAAAGAATCCTTGGTGGAGTAGGACAATATACATATAGACAAGGAATCATGGGAAGTTATGGTTTTGATGGTATCGCAGTAGCATTACTTGGTAAGAACTCACCAATAGGAGCACTATTTGCAGCTATATTATTTGCAGCACTTAGAACTGGAGGTAGGTCTATGCAATTTAATACATCTATCCCAAGTCAAATTATAATAATTATTCAAGCTATCATAATATTACTAATTGCAGCAGAGAATATGTTTCATACAATACTAGATAAAAAAAAGAAGGTGAGTAACTAATGTCTATCTTTATAAGTTTAATCTTAGCTACAATTAGACAAGCAGCTCCTATATTAATTACAGCAATTGGGGGAATGTTCTCTGAACTTACAGGTGTTGTAAATATAGGATTAGAGGGAATGATGTTGATGGGTGCTTTTTCAGCAGCAGTAACTTCATATTATACAGGAAATCCATATGTTGGAATTCTTGGTGGAATGTTGGCCGGTGGAATCATGGCATTACTTCATGCAATCCTTAGTATTAAATACAAGGGAAACCAAGTAGTATCAGGTGTAGCAATTAACTTGTTCGCATCTGGATTTACAGTGTTTATGTTAAGAGTATTATTTAATCAATCTGGAAATACTCCTACAGTACCTAAAACAGCGACATTCTTTGGGATGTCTATAATAGTATTTATTATCTATGCAATTGCTTTTGCTTCGCACTGGTTTATTTATAAAACAGTATGGGGTCTTAGAATGAGAGCTGTTGGAGAACATCCATTAGCAGCAGATACAGTAGGTATCAATGTATTAAATGTAAGATATTTTGGAGTGATCATGTCAGGGCTGTTAGCTGGTCTTGGAGGAGCTTACTTATCTATTGGTGCATTATCACAATTTACTAAAGAGATGTCAGCAGGTAGAGGATTTATAGCCTTAGCAGCCTTAGTATTTGGTAAGTGGACACCAGGTGGAGTATTAGGAGCAAGTTTACTGTTTGGTTTCGCAGATGCAGGACAAACTTTAATTCAGCAATATGTAACTGGGGTACCACCTCAATTTATTCAAATGTTACCATATATCCTTACACTATTAGCCTTAGCAGGGGTAGTAGGGAAGGCAGTGGCACCAGCTAGTTCTGGGAAGCCGTATGACAAGAGTGACAGTTAAGACACTCTAGACCTCACCTCTAACTCCTCTCTTCAACGAGGAGAGGCGGACTTTTATAGAAACTGAGGTAGGATATGAGAGTTAAAATATAAAAAAAGCAGTAAATCTAATTGGATTTACTGCTTTTTTAGTTACAGTATTAAAAGGATTTTAAGTATTTGCGGGGTAGAAATAATTGTGTTGAATAATATAGAAGGGGGTAGAATTTTGGAGTTAATAAATGATTTAAAAAAAGAAGTGGATATATTTAATAGATATCGGAAAAAATATAAATTATTTGGTGGGTTTGTTTTTATATTTGTATTTATGTTTATAATAAAATTAATTTTAAATATATCTTTAAACTACTCAAATGAAACATTAGATATGTTTTATAATGTTTTATTAGGATCATCAATGAGTGCATTATTTTATTATTGGATTGAATATAAAAGAAAGTATGTGATTATTGAAAAAAATAAAGAAAAAATATTGGAAGAATTAAAAAAAATAGACAAGATGCTAGAAGAGGTTTATTACAATAAAAGACATTATGAAATAAAATGGGGTTATTATTTAGAGATTTTTGATTATTTAGAAAAAATCATAAAAATAACTTATAAATATGATTGGTTTGAAACTTCTTATGTTGAATCTCTGATGTGGATACAAATTCAAGATAATTATAAATATCTTAGGAATAAAAAAAATAAAATTGAAGAAATAAAAAAAGAAGGTGAGAGATTGTCTATAAAAGAAGATAGTGATGATCTTGATAAAAAAATGTCGCAATCAATAAAATTTGAAGAAATAAAAAAAGATATAATAAAGAATGGAAAGTTAAAGAAGAGACTTCGTGTATCGGATGAAATGCAAAAAAGAATAGAAAAAGTAACAGGAGATAAAGTACAAATAGGTGGTGGTTATAATTTTTACTATAGATATTATGAAGAGGAAATACTGATTATTAAATGTTTATTTGTAATAACAGACGAGGTTAGAGAAGTAGTAAGAAAATTAAAAATATAAGGAGGAATATTATGAATGATTCAAGTGAATTATTTAAGTTTTTAACGAATGTAAAAGTTGAGGCTTTTAGAGATGTTAAAAAGTATGGAGAAAAAGAAAAGTTATCTGAGGTATCTAAAAAGATACTAGAGATAAAAATAAATTATTATTCAGAAATAAATGATAATTTAAATAATGGAGAGCATAACATTACTGGAGAATTAATAGATCTTAGACATTCTAAATATGATTTAGAAAGAATATTAAATGAAAGTTAAAGAGTGATTTATTACTAAAAAGAGGATTAAACCAAGTAATGGGTTTAATCCCCTTTTTAGTAATAATAAATATATTTCTTTATGGTATACTAAGAGAAAATGAATGATATAGGAGGGCAATTATGCCATATGAAGGAGCAATATTTAGACCACCAAGTGAGGCTAATAGTCTAATTTTACAAGTTACCGTAGGGTGTTCTCATAATAAATGTACTTTTTGTTCTATGTATAAGGACAAATCATTTAGGATGAAGTCAAAAGAAGAAATATTTGCTGATATAGATGCTTATACCAATGATTTTTATACCAAAGCTTTTTTAGCTGATGGAGATGCAATGTTACTTCCAACCGAACTACTTATTGAGATAATCAGAAGGACTAGAAGTAAAATGCCAAATATTAAAAGAATAGGGATCTATGCTCATTCTAATAATTTGAAGACTAAATCTGTGGAGGAACTAAAGTCACTTCATTCTGAAGGATTAAATATAATCTATGTAGGAATAGAGAGTGGCAGTGATAAAATATTGAAAAAAATAAACAAGGGAATAACCACTAGTGAGATGGAAAAGCAACTGATGAAAGTTTCAGAGAGTGGAATAAAACTTTCTATAATGATTATCTCAGGATTAGGGGGGAAAGAATTGACTTATGAACACGCTATAGAGTCAGCAAAACTACTAAGTAAAGTAAAACCAAAATTTCTATCTTTACTTACTTTGATGTTAGAAGAAGGCACACCGTTTTATAACGATGTAAAGGATAATAAAATTCAGTTACTAAATCCTGAAGAGATCTTATTAGAAACAAAACTTTTGATAGGAAATCTGGACGTGAAAAAAACAATATTTCGAGTAAATCATGCTTCCAACTATCTTAGTTTAGAGGGGATATTAAATAAAGACAGAGAACGTATTTTAGAAGAGATAGACACAGCCATAGAAGATAAAAATTATATACCTGAATATTTTAGGAGGTTATGATACTTTTATTCTAGAGTCATATAACTTTGTGAAAGCTAGAAATAATTTACAAGAATATATTGTTTAATTTAAAAATTGAGATAAAAAAGTTGACAAAATCATAGATTTAAACTATTATTAATCGTAAGTGAACCAAAATGAAAAAAATTATTAAAAAAATTATATCTATTATAAAAAAGTAAGATATCTTAGAATATACGATATTAAGTTATTCGAGTCAGATTTACTTCCTCATGGGAGTAGTCTGATTTTTTTTTGAAAAATAAGGGGGATAAATTGAAGAAGAAAAATATATACGTGTCTGGGTACGGGAAAGCACATGAAAAATCAGCTATAACAAAAATATATGGAATCTTTGCTTTAGGGATGATAGTCGATCCAAATACAGATGAAATTTTAGAGGTGGAAGGATCTTTAGTTTTGGAGATAACTAAAAATTTTCTAAAGTGTCTGTTTGTAGGAGAGAAGATCACAGATGAAAAAAAAATAATTGAAAAGATTAATGATTTGTATTTTGGAGCCTCAAAAAAAGCATTTATTGTGGCATATAAAGATGCGTTGAGAAGATATAAGGAAAAAATTAAATATAATATTTAAAGGGGTTTTAATTATAAAATATAAAATGATAATTTTTATTGAGATATAATTACAGAGGAGGTAGGAGTAATGTATAAAATCGGAATCTTTGACTCAGGTGTAGGAGGATTGACAGTTCTTAAAGAAATTCAAAATGTAATTCCTTCAAATCATATAATATATTATGGGGATAATGGAAATGCTCCCTACGGAGATAAAACAGAAATAGAGATAAAAGAACTTTGTTTAATGATAGGAGATTTCCTCTATGAAAACGAAGTAGATATCATAGTGATTGCTTGTAATACAGCTACCGCAGCATCAATAAAAGAAATGAAAAAAAAATTTCCTATTCCTATCATAGGTGTAATAGAACCTGGGATAAGAGCAGCATTAGAGGTTACACAAAATAAAAATATCGGAGTGATATTAACTCCTGCAAGTGCAAAAATGGGAGCATATAAAAATGTATTTGATGTAATAGCTCCAAAAACTCACTCTCTAACTGAAATGGGATGTAAACTTATTTGCCCAATGATAGAAAATGGGTGGGAGGACCATTATGGTAATTATTTAACCGATGAAATAATCAAACTATATATAGAACAAATCCCTGAGGAAATAGATACTCTTATCTTAGGCTGTACCCACTATCCTATTGTAGAAAAGAATATAGCAAAATATTTTAAAAAAAATATAGTGAATCCTGCCAATGAAACTGTAAATGAATTGCTTAAAAAACTTTCTATGGTCAAGCCAAAAAACATGAATAATACTGATAGAAAGGTTGAATTTATAGTGAGTGGAGACAGTAAAAAGTTTCTTTGCTTTGCTGAGAAATTTTTAGGGGAAAAGATAGAAGACATATATGAGTTAGATCTATATAAAAAAGATAAAGAATTATTTTATAATGTAATATAACAACTTTTCTTTTTTAATCTCGTTTGATAAAAAACAGATATGGATTTTAGAGTATTTATTGTTATTGTTATGTATTTTGTGAAGTAAGAGTTTAAAGAGTTTAAAAATAAATTTTTTATATTATAGAATGATAAGATTGATTTAAGTCTTTTCTTGAGTTATACTTGAACTAAGATTAGAAATTAGGAGGGGAGAGATGAAGAAGTTAATGATTTTAACTATGATATTTGGGACAATGTCTACTATAGCTATGGCAGATGTAGAGGGAGGCCATGAAGGACAACTTAGTTTTATTCCTAAGATCTCTATGGGAAAAGATATTGAAAGTGGGTTTACAGATGATACTTTCAAAGGTATAAATGCTGATATATTATATGGCGCGACAAAAAACTTGGAGGTAGGTGCAAATATATCTTGGGTTCCTTATGGTTTGGATATGAAAAATACTACAGGGGTAAAAAGCTATGACGATACTTTAGATACCTTTGGGTTGATGGGTGTAATGAGATATAGTTTTAATCAACTGGATTTACTTACTCCCTATATCAGTACCAAAGGTGGATGGATATTTGGAGATGCCAAAGTAGTTTCAACAAGTAATGAAGTTTCAAAAGTTGAAGGTCAATGGGCAATAGGTGTGGCAGCAGGGATGGAATATAAAAATGTTAACTTTGAATTAGGATATCAGATAACAGAATTTAAGGAATCAACTAATCCAGGGTTTAAAAAGGGAACTACTCAAGAAAAATTAGTATATATATCTTTAGGATATAGATTTGAATAATAGTTTAAATTAAAAAAAGGAGAAAATTCAATTGAATTTTCTCCTTTTTAATATAGGATTATTTATTTTCCTTCAAAATGTCTTTCTAATAAACCTTTGAATGCTTTTCCATGTCTAGCTTCATCTTTAGCCATTTCATGTACTGTATCGTGAATAGCATCAAATCCTAATTTTTTAGCTCTCTTAGCTAATTCAAATTTACCAGATGTAGCTCCGTATTCTGCTGCTACTCTTAATCTTAAGTTTTCTTCAGATGAATCACAAACAACTTCTCCTAATAATTCAGCAAATTTAGCTGCATGTTCTGCTTCTTCAAATGCAATTCTTTTATATGCTTCAGCAACTTCAGGGTATCCTTCTCTATCTGCAACTCTTGACATTGCTAAGTACATTCCAACTTCTGTACATTCTCCTGCAAAGTTAGCTTTTAATCCTTCAATGATCTCTGCATCTCCACAAGCTAATCCTTCTCCTAATTTATGCTCAGTTGCCCACTCTTCAGTAGCACTCTCATCATAAGCTACGAATTTATCTTTACCAGCTTTACATACTGGACATACTTCAACGTTTGAATCTAAAATCTCTCCACATACTGTACATCTTACTTTTGCCATTTTAATCACTCCCTAATTTATTTTAATTTTTAAATTTGTATTGATTACAAAAATATAATAACTCGTTTACTAAATAATGTCAACAATTATTTTATAGTAATTTTGTTCTTTGAATTCGATATTTTCATGTTTTCTTCTGTCTCCTAATTTAATTATGTACATATATTAAAATATCTTACACTATAAATATACTATGATTTTTAAAAAATACCAAAAATAATACTTTTGACAATTTAAAAGTTAGATGGTAAACTTTTGATATAGGGTATGGGGGTATATTTAGAATTAAACTTTAAAGGAAATAAGAAATATATCTAAATATTATTATTATAGAATTTGTAAGTATGTGATAGCAATTAATAATTATGGATAATATATTGGGCTAAAAAGCTCTCAAGGGGTGGGGAAAATGAAGACTACAACTATA
The DNA here is from genome assembly GCF_049671765.1 of Psychrilyobacter sp. Lineage (NCBI taxonomy): Bacteria > Fusobacteriati > Fusobacteriota > Fusobacteriia > Fusobacteriales > Fusobacteriaceae > Psychrilyobacter > Psychrilyobacter sp. The sequence goes on along the minus strand of NZ_JBATVM010000058.1, from coordinate 17,272 downwards.
AAGTTAACAGGTTTAGGATGTGGAAAGTGTAAAAAAAAAGTAGAAGAAATAGCAAATAATATAGATGGTATCAGTAAAGGGGTAGTAGATCTAGAAGAGTCTAATCTGATTATTAACTATGAGAGTGAGATTTTAGTTGATTTTGATCATCTAAAAAAAGAGATAATAAAAGCAGGTTATGGGATTTTAGAAGGAGATAAAAATAACAACAAAGAAGTGGAGCCGTCACACATTATAGATGTTACTGAGAGCATAGAGGTTAAAAAATATCAATCTGTAATAGAAAATGAAAATTTAGTGACTGAAACTATTGAGATAGGGGGGATCACTTGTCAGGCATGTGTGAGAACCATTGAGACTAAGACAGGGAAATTAGATGGAATAGAGAAGGCCAATATAAATTTTTTAACCAGTAAATTAGAGATAACTTTTGATCCTAAGAAGGTAACTCTAGATATTATAAAGAAAACCATTGAATATGCAGGATATGAGGTTATAGAAGGAAAATTGATAGAAGATATAACACTAAAGATCGAGGGGATGACGTGTCAATCATGTGTTAGGAGTATAGAAGTAAACCTAGGTAAAGAACAGGGAGTAAATGATGTTGTAGTAAATCTAACCACAGAAAAAATGAGAATAAAATTTAATAAAAAAGAGATAAAATTATCTCAAATTATAAAAAAAGTAGAGACTTTGGGCTTTAAAGCTATAAAGGATGAAATAGATATAGATTTTGATAAGAAAAAGTTAGAACTCAAGAAAAAGTGGTATGAATTGATAGGAATGCTATTTTTTGGAGGAGTAATACTATATATAGCAATGGGATCTATGTTGGGAGCCTCACTACCTAATATTATTGATCTAGATGAAAACCCATTAAATTTTGCAATAATACAGCTATTATTTACAATACCAGTGATATATTTAGGAAGAAGATTTTATTTGATTGGATTTAAAGTTTTATTTAGAAATCCTAATATGGATAGTTTGATAGCCATTGGTACAGGAGCCGCTATATTATACAGTTTATATGGGACTTTTGAAATATATATGGGAAATATCATGATGGCACACCATCTGTATTATGAATCGGCAGTGGTAATCTTAGCCCTTATTTATTTGGGAAAATATTTAGAGGATGTAAGTAAGGGGAAAACCTCAGAAGCTATTAAAAAATTAGGAAGTTTGAGACCTAAAATGGCAGCTATCATGAAAAATGGTGAGATTATAGAGGTGGGAGTAGAAGAAGTAGAAGTAGGAGATATTGTACTAGTCAAACCTGGAGAAAAAATACCTGTAGATGGGATAGTTATAAGTGGTCAGACTAGTATAGATGAATCTATGTTGACTGGAGAAAGTTTACCTGTGAAGAAAAAGATAGGTGATAGAGTGGTAGGAGCTAGTATAAATAAAAACGGAAGTATTCAGATAGAAACAAAAGCTACAGGTGAGGATACTACCCTATCTCATATAATAAAATTAGTAGAAGATGCTCAAGGGTCAAAAGCTCCTATTGCTAGGATGGCAGATGTAATATCGGGATATTTTGTACCTGTAGTCATAGTAATTGCAATACTTTCATCTACTCTATGGTATTTAGCAGGAAAATTAGGATGGATAGAGTTAAATAATGATCCTAGTATATTTGCTCTAACTATATTTATAGCGGTACTGGTTATAGCTTGTCCATGTTCTTTAGGATTAGCTACTCCTACAGCTATCATGGTAGGAACTGGTATGGGAGCTAAAAATGGGATCCTTATAAAGGGTGGAGAGGCATTAGAAACTACCCACAAATTAGATTATATAATTTTTGATAAAACAGGAACTATCACCCTTGGAAAACCTGTAGTGACAGACATAGTAAAGACTAAGGAAAATGAAGGAATAGATAGAGAAAAATTGTTACAGCTGGCTGGATCTCTTGAGACTCATTCTGAACATCCCCTAGGAGATGCCATAGTAGAAGAAGTAAAAAATAAAGAGTTGAAACTCTTAGAAGTAAGTGGATTTAATTCAATAACAGGAATGGGGATAGTAGGAGTCGTAGAGGAAAAAACTATCTTGGTTGGAAATGAAAAATTAATGATAAAAAATAAAATAGAAGTCTTGTCTAAAAATAAAAAAAAGATAGATCAATTGGCTAAACAAGGTAAAACACCTATGATGATTGCTATAGACGATAAGTTTAGTGGGATAATAGCAGTAGCTGATCCAATTAAAGAAAGTAGTAGAAAGGCTATTCAAAATTTGAAAGACATGGGAATACAGGTAGCTATGATAACTGGCGATAATAAAAAAACAGCAGATGCCATAGGTGAACAAGTAGGGATAGATATGGTGTTATCTGAAGTCATGCCAGAAGATAAAATAAAAGAAGTAAAAAAATTACAAGAGCAGGGATATAAAGTAGGAATGGTAGGAGATGGGATAAATGACGCTCCTGCACTGGCTCAGGCAGATATAGGAATTGGAATAGCATCCGGAACAGATGTAGCGATGGAGTCAGCTGATATAGTACTTATGAAAAGTGATTTAAAGGATGTGGCTGTGGCTATAGAACTTAGTCGTGCTACCATTAAAAATATTAAGCAAAATTTATTTTGGGCATTTGGATATAATACTTTAGGGATACCAGTAGCAGCAGGGTTGCTATATATATTTGGTGGACCACTTTTAAATCCAATGATAGCTGGAGCAGCCATGGCCATGAGTTCAGTTTCTGTAGTGAGCAATGCACTCCGTTTAAAATTATTTAAAAGTAGATATTAAATTTAATTAGACTCAAAAGAGAAGAGCTAAGCTCTTCTCTTTATATAATCTTCAAAGATTTGTGGAAATCAAAAAGATTATTTTTTTGATTTGTTAATGAAACTTTCAATTTTATTTTTTAAGAAACTGCTTCTTAAGAAACGACCAAATGCATAACCTATAATGGAAATAATTAAAATTGGAATTATAACTGATAACATAAAAACCTCCTTAAAATGTTTTAAGTGTATTATATTACTTTAACAATAGAATGTCAAAATAGGAGCTATATATATAGTTTAGATTTGGGTTTAATAAAAATCTTTAAAAAAGAATACAGAATAGATTTTACTATTAATTTTAATTTTTGGATGTCACGAAGATTAAAGTTAATTATATATTAGAATAGATTAGAAATGTAAAAGAACCATAAAAGGAGGTCATAAAATGTCAACATGCTGTATAGATAAAAAGACACATCACAATGAGAAGTTAAAGAAAAAACTAAAGAATAGATTAAATAGAATAGAAGGTCAGGTAAGAGGAATAAATAAGATGGTAGAAGAGGATATATATTGCGATGATATATTAACTCAGATTTCCTCTATAAGGAGTGCTCTTAGTGGAACAGCTAACCTGTTACTAGAAGCCCATATGAAATCATGTATAATTGAACAGCTATCTGATGGGAAAACAGAAGTTATAGATGAACTATTGGTAACTATAAAGAAGATGATGAAGTAGAGGCTCTTCCTTCTTATGGTTTTTTCAATAATTATTAAAATTAAGCTTATCAAATCTTAATTTACAAATATTGACTTCGTAAAAGAAATCGAAGTAGAAATAGAGAGGAGTATCTTAGAAGACTAAGCAATTAATTTTACTTGGTCTTTTTATATTATTTAATTCCTTGATAATATTAAGAAATTAACATATAATTTTAGTAACAAAATATAAGCACCTTAGGAGAAGATTTATGATATTAATGATAGATAACTATGACTCCTTTACTTATAATCTAGTTCAGTATTTAAATGAATTAGGTGAAGAGGTAAGGGTGTATCGAAATGATAAGATAAGCTTGGATGAAATTAAAGAATTAAATCCAGAAATGATAGTTATATCTCCCGGGCCTAAAACACCAGACGAGGCAGGAATAAGCATAGAAATAATAAAAAAATTCTATAAAACTATACCTATATTGGGGATTTGTTTAGGACATCAATCTTTGATTCAGATATTAGGTGGAGAGATAATAAAAGCTGAAAAACCAGTTCATGGAAAGGTAGAAAAAATCTCTCATATAGGAGTAGGAGTTTTTAAAGATCTTAAAAATCCAATAAAGGTCACAAGGTATCATTCCCTTATAGCGGATAGAGATAAATTGCCAGAAGAGTTAATAATTACGGCTGAGACTATTGATAAGGAAATAATGGGAGTAAGACATAAAAAGTATCTTTTAGAAGGAGTTCAATTTCATCCAGAAGCTCTTTTAACAGAGTGTGGACATGAGATGCTAGCTAACTTTTTAAAAGAAGCAAAAAAGAAGAAAAAATTTAACTAAAAAAGGAATAAATCTAAAAAAGGAGTTATAAAATTAATATGAAAAAAGCGAAAATAATAGAATTTAAAAGTGATTTGACTAGTTTAGAATTATTCGAAGCTATAACAAAAAATGGGAAATATCCATTTTTTTTAGATAGTGGAATGGATAACAAAAAATTAGGGAGATATTCATTTATAGGTGTAGATCCATTTTTGATGATAAAATCAGAAGGAGAAAAAGTGATTTTAGAGGAAGATGGGAATATAAAAACAATAGCTGGAAATCCTTTAGATATTTTACAGGGGAAATTAGATTTATATAGAATTCAAAGAGAGGAGATTCCATTTGTAAGTGGAGGAGTGGGATACTTTTCTTATGAACTGGCTCACTTGATGGAAAAGTTACCAAATACAGTAAAAAAAGATATAGATATTCCTGAAATGGTAATGGGCTTTTATGATGGAGTAGTAATAATAGATCATAGAGATAATAAAAAATATATAGGAATAGCAGGATTTAAAGAAAATATAGAGGAAATAAGGAAAAAAATAGAAAATAGTATAAATGAATATCAAAATAAATCAAAAGAAGAAGAAATTAAAAAATTAGTTTCAAAGAGTAGAAATATAAATTCTAATATGTCAAAGGATTATTATCTCTCGTCTATAAAAAAATTAAAGGATTATATCTATTATGGAGATATCTATCAAGTTAATTTTACCCAAAGGTTTGAGTGTAATTTTGAAGGTGACCCCTGGGAGTTATACAAAAATTTAAAATCAATAAATCCGGCTCCATTTGCTACATATTTAGATTTTGGAGAAGGGACTATAGTATCAAGTTCTCCAGAAAGATATATAAAATTAACTGATGGGACTATTGAAACTAGACCTATGAAGGGGACAAGACCCCGTGGAAAAACAAAGGTAGAGGATGAAAAACTAAAGGAAGAACTAGTAAATAGTGAGAAAGACAGAGCGGAACTCTTAATGATAGTGGATCTTATGAGAAATGATATCAGTAGGGTATCAAAAACAGGAAGTGTAAATGTAACAGAGTTGTTTCACCTAGAAGAATATGCTACCGTATTACAGATGGTAGCTACAATACAGGGTAAATTAAAGGAAGAATTATCGGCAGTAGATATAATCAAGGCCACATTTCCAGGAGGATCTATTACTGGAGCACCTAAAATAAGAGCCATGGAGATAATTGATGAACTAGAAGTAACAACTAGAAATATATATACTGGTAGTATAGGATATATTAGTTTTGATGGAGATATGGATCTTAATATTGCCATTAGAACAATAGTTTTAAAGGATAAAAAGGCATATTTTCAAGTAGGTGGTGGAATCGTTTGGGATTCAGATCCTTATGAGGAATATGAAGAAAGTTTGGTAAAGGGCAGAGCATTGATGAAGGCATTAAATATAACTTAGGAGTTGAGCATGATGAATTATATAATTTCAAATAATAAATTTATATCATCAGATGAATTTAAGCTAGATATAGAAGATGGTTTACTATATGGATATGGAGTTTTTGAGACAATTTTATTAAAAGAGAAAAAATTGATTTATTTAGAAGAACATTATAACCGATTGATAAAAGCGGTTAATAGGCTTAAGATAAATATGGATATTAGTTTTGAAAAATTAAGTCTGTATTTAAACCTTTATATTCAGAAAAACTCCTTAGAAAACTCTATTTTAAGGGTGACTGTACTTAAAAATTCCGAAACTTTTGATATATTAGTTACTCATAGAGAAAATAAATATAAGAGTTTAAAATATAGAGAGGGATTTAAGATGGAAATATCTGAATTTAAAAGAAACCCAAATTCCATTATATCTGGGATTAAATCTGTAAATTATTTAGAAAATATATACGCTCTCAGAGAGGCAAAAGCTATAGGCAGTGACGAAGTATTATTTTTAGATTGTAAAAATTATATATCTGAAGGAGCAACATCCAATATATTTTTTATTAAAGATGGAGTGATTCATACACCTACAAAGGAATGTGGTTTGTTAAAAGGAATAATCAGAGAAAAAATTATAGAGATTATAGATAGAAATAAACATTTGGAGTTAAAACAAGGATTTTTTTCATTAAAAAAACTATTAGAAGCAGATGAAGTATTTTTGACTAACTCTATAATAGGTATTATGCCAGTATCAAAGATAGATCATACAATTTATGATTTAAAAAAATATAATATAACAGACCTGTTGGCAGAGGAACTTAGAAAAAATTAATTTTTTAAGAGAAAGTAGATTAAAGACAGAAAGTACTTAAAATAAATAGAATACTAGGAGGCATAAAATGAAAATACATAAAAAAATAATGATATTAATGGGATTACTATTGATAGCGGTTGTTTCAATTGCTAAGGTAGATACAGAAAAAAAAGAACAAATGAATAAAGTCTTGTCAGATATATCTTTTTCACTAGAAACAACTCATTATAAAAATTTAGATATAAATGATGAATTTTCTAAAAATGTATTAAAAAATTATTTGGATACATTGGATTATAATCATCAATATTTCACTCAATCTGAAGTAGATAAAATTTATAAAAAATGGGGGAAGCAATTAGATGATGATTTTTTAAAAGGAAATTCCAAAGTAGCTTTTGATATCTATGATATCTATAAAGAAGCTGTAGAGAGGGTTAATAAATATCAGACTAAATTATTGAAAAATCCTAAGGATTTAGACTTTACTTTGGATGAAAAGTTGGTTTATGATAGGGAAGATGAACCATATTTTTCTACGACAAAAGAATATGAAAGTCATTGGAAAAAGATGTTGAAATCATCTATTTTATCTTTAGAAGATTATGAAGAATTAACATATGAAGAGAGTATTGATAGGATGAAGAGTAGGGTGGAAACAAGAAAAAAATTATTGGAGAAAAAAACAACAGATGATATATATTCATATTTTGTAAATGCTTTTTTAAAGGAGTATGACCCTCATACTAGCTATCTTTCCGCTAAGGAAATAGTAGATTTTAATATGAGTATGAAGCTTCAACTTTCGGGAATAGGAGCTGTGCTTACTGGGGAAAAAGGATTTATTAAAGTGGTAAAAGTTATACCAGATGGACCAGCTGCAAAGGGGAAAGAATTACAACCCGAAGATAAAATAATAGCAATAGCTACAGATGGCAAAGATTTTGAAGATATAATGGATTGGCCTATGGGAGATTCTATAAACCTTATTAGGGGAAAAGAGGGAACAACTGTAAAATTAAAGGTAATTCCAAGTGGAAGTAAAACAGCTAAGATATATAGTTTTGTAAGAGAAAATATAAAGTTAGAAGACAGAGGTGCTAGATACTTTATAAAGGAAGCTAAATCTAAAAACTCTAATTATAAGATAGGAGTAATTAATCTACCTTCTTTCTATATGGATTTTGATGCCTATGGTAAGGGAGATAAAGACTATAAGAGTACCACTAGAGATGTAAAAAAAATAATAGAAAAATTAAATAAAGAAAATATAGATGGATTAATAATAGACCTTAGAAATAATGGTGGTGGCTCTCTTAGTGAAGTGAATAATCTCATGGGATTATTCATACCTTCTGGTCCTGTAGTTCAAGTGAAAGAAGGTGGACGTGTAAGTTATTTAGGGGATAGCGACATGACAACTTATTTTGATAAACCCGTGATAGTAATGGTTAATAGACTCAGTGCGTCTGCATCTGAAATTTTTGCAGCAGCAATGCAAGATTATGGACGAGGAATCATTGTAGGGACTCCTACTTTTGGGAAAGGAACAGTACAAACTATAAAACAATTAGATCTTGGGGAACTAAAGTATACCAATGGTAAATTTTACCGTATAGATGGTGGAAGTACACAGCATAAAGGGGTAATACCAGATATTTTATTTCCTCCTACATATGATAGTGCAGAAATAGGAGAGAGTTCATTAGATAACCCACTTCCTTGGGATGAAGTAGATTCTTTGATAAATAAAGAAAATAGTAAAAATAATGTTAAACTAAAAGAATATCTATCTAAAAAATATGATGAAAGAATAGTTAATAATCCTGACTTTAACTATAATATCAAAAGGTATAGTATTATTGAGGAGATAACAAAGGATAAAGAAGTATCTCTAAATAGAACAGTTAGAAAAATGGAAACAAAGGAATTAGAAGATAAGTGGTTAGCGATAACCAATGAAAAGATGGCAGCTAAAAATAAGCCACAACTTAAAGATTATAAGGCTTTGGAAGAATATAATAAAAATCGTGCTAAAAAAGATGAACTTGATCTATTAAAAAAAGACGGTGAAATCATAGAAACTGTTAAGATATTAGCTGATGAAATAACTCTAATGAAAAAAAGATAAAATAAAAAGCCTGAGTTTTGTATTGGATAAAATTTAGTAGACTCGGTTTCATATTTATATAAACCTCTAAATTAGTATAAACTACAATTATATTAATTTGGAGGTTTTTTTACTAAGAAAAGAAGACGTTTTTATTTAGAATTAATCACGGGCAAACAAATCCCTTGTGTATATTTTATCTTCTACACTTTCCAATTCGTTACACATTCTGTTAGCCACTATTACACTAGATATTTTCTTGAACTCTTCTAAATCCTTAATTACTCTAGAATTAAAGAATTTTTTTTCTTTTAATTCTGGTTCATAAACCACTACTTCTATTCCTTTAGCTTTTATTCTTTTCATTACTCCTTGAATAGATGATGAACGAAAGTTATCTGAATTTGTTTTCATAGTTAATCTATAGATTCCAACAATTTTAGGCTTTTTCTTCAGTATTTGGTTAGCTATAAAATCTTTTCTTGTTGTATTCGCATCTACGATTGCCTGGATTAGGTTGTTCGGTACTTCAGAATAGTTTGCTCTGAGCTGTTTAGTATCTTTAGGTAAACAATACCCACCATAACCAAACGAAGGGTTATTATAATGACTTCCAATCCTTGGATCTAATCCCACTCCCTCTATTATATCTCTTGTATTTAATCCTAGTGATTCTGCATAAGAATCTAATTCATTAAAATATGCAATTCTCATTGCTAAATATGTATTAGAAAATAACTTTATTGCCTCTGCTTCTGTAGAATCTGTAAATAAGATAGAAGTATCTTTTTTTATTGCCCCTTCTAGTAATAGATTTGCAAATATTTTTGATTTTTTACTTTTATCTCCAACTACTATTCTAGAAGGGTGCAAATTATCGTAAAGAGCTTTTCCTTCTCTTAGAAATTCTGGAGAAAAGATAATATTATCTACACCATATTTTTTCTTGATATTTTGAGTATACCCTACTGGAACTGTAGATTTAATTATTATTGTAGAATTTGGATTTATTTTTAATATATCTTTAATTACTACTTCCACTAAACTTGTATCAAAAAAATTTGTAACTTCATCATAGTTTGTAGGAGTTGAGATAATTATATACTCTGCATTTTTATATGCTTCTTCTTTATCTAAAGTAGCATTTAAATTTAATTTTTTATTTTTAAAATACTCACTGATTTCTTTATCTACAATAGGACTTATTTTATTATTTATCATTTTGATTTTTTCTTCTATTATATCTAGTGCTATTACTTCATTATTTTGTGCTAAAAGTATAGCATTAGATAATCCTACATATCCTGTTCCTACTACACATATTTTCATAATATCATAATTCTCCTTTTTATTTTTTATTTGTATACAAAACATACTTATTTGAACGCCAAATAAAATGCATATTGTCTAGAATTCTAACTAAATCTTTATTTCTTTTTACATCTTTTGATCTAACAAAAAGAACTATTTGTTTATTTGTAATAATTTTTTTTAAATCTTTAATATCTTTTAAATCGATAACCTTTTCTCCTAGATATACATCCATACCACTCGCAGATCTAAAGTTAAATGAATAATAGTTTTTAAGGTTTCCACCTTTAAAAACTTCTTTACCATTTGTTGCTAAAACTTTTAAACCCAAGTCTTTATTGATCTCTGGTATCTTAAATGATAAGGTAAACAATAAGATCAACATGCCTAATATTATCCCCCAACATCCTTGATAAAACTTTATTTTTTTTATTCCAATTAATGATATTACTCCAAACATTGAGGCTAATAAAAGTCCTATATATAAACTTATAGAACTTCCAATTGGTAATTTAATAAATTTAGAAACTATTAAATATATCGGAAGTATAAAAGTCATTATTATTGAAAATGGAAGTATTGAACCTTGCCACACTTTTTCTTGGTTTATTTTTTTAATAATAAGTATAGTATAAAAAGTTATAAAAGGATAAATTGGTATTAAATATAGTTCTAATTTTCCACTTATAAGGGACATTATTACTATGTGCCCAATAATAGCACTACTCAAAAATCTTTCAATAGAAATTTTTTCTAATTTTTTTTTAAAAGATATGATGAAAGTTCCAATAAAAAGTAGAGACCATGGTAAAAAATCTACCCAAATCACTTTAAAATAATAATAAAAAGGTTCTGCATGACTAAAAGAATTATGGGTCCTTCCAATTGTTTGATTTATAGTCAAATCATAAAGATAAGATTTCCCACCTTCTAAATATATAGCTATAAACCACCCTAAAAACAATATTAATAAGAGTATTAAACCTTTTAAAAGTTTTAACTCTTTCAATAACTTTAATTTTTTTTCTCTAAATAAAAATAATCCTATAGTAATTATAGGAAATATCATTCCTACTGGACCTTTAGTAAATACTCCTAAAAATATATAGAAGTACATCAAGTAGATGTGATAACTTTTATTTTCCCCATGATATATTTTATAGAATGACTCTAGAGCTAATATGATAAACATAGTCATTAATATATCCATTCTAAGAGTTAACGCCATTCCTAAAAATAATATCGTGGTCAAAAGCATTCCCATAGCTAAGAAACTTTCTTCTTCATTTAGGTGGTCCTTTGTTAAATTTTTCATTGAAAAGCTTGTAATGATAGTTGGAATAATACTAAATAAACCAATTCCTACTGCTGAATAATAACCAAATATTTTTTTTATTAACATTATTATCCAAAAATAAAGTGGGGGTTTATCTGCATAAGCTACACCTTGATTGTAAAACACAAAATAGTTATTTTTACTTATAGCATCATCTACAATGCTCATATATTTTAACTCATTTCCTGGTGTCACATCTCTTTGACAATATATAGAAACCATTACAATAACTATTCCTAATAAAAATAAATTTCTTCTTAGTTTAAAGTTTATTTTATCCATTAACTTCACCTTTAATTTTGCACCACTCTATAAACTTTTTAATTCCTTCTTCAAAGCTAATGCTTGGATTATATCCTGTCATCTTTTTTAATTTACTTACATCTGCATAAGTCCTATCTACATCTCCCGACTGCATAGGAAATCTTTCAATAATAGCTTCTTTTTTTAATACTTTTTCAATGGTTTCAATCATTTCTTTTAAAGACACAGGGCTACTACTTCCTATATTAAATATCTCATAAGTTTTTTCATTATTTTCTATATAATCTATAGATTTGCATATTCCATCTACAATGTCGCCTATATATGTATAATCACGAGAAGTACTCCCGTCACCATAGACTGGAATAGATTCATTACTCATAATTAATCGAGTAAACTTATTTATAGCTAGATCAGGTCTTTGCCGAGGACCATAGACAGTAAAAAATCTTAAAAACGCCATATTAATATCATATAGATGATGATATACGTGTCCCATGACTTCGTTAGCTTTCTTAGTTGCAGCATATGGAGAGATAGCAAAATCTACAACATCGCTTTCTTTAAATGGAACTACTTTATTGTTTCCGTATACAGAAGAGCTAGACGCCGCTACGATATTCTTTACTCCATATTTTCGGCAGCACTCCAATATATTATGAGTCCCCCTCCCATTTACTTCTTGATAAAGGATTGGATCTTCTATAGAGGGTCTTACTCCCGCTCTCGCAGCAAGGTGAATGACGGTATCTATCTTATTTTCAGAAAATATCTTTTCTAGCCTATCCAAATTTCTAATATCAACTATCTCGAGGGTATAATTTTTTGAATTAACTATTTCTTTTAAAGCTTTTAAACTATTTTCTTTTGACAATTCTTCTTTCTTAATTTTTAGTTCCAATTTATGACTAGTTGATTCTAAGACATTTTCTATTTTTATTGATAAATCATAGTAATCATTAAAATCATCTATATTGATAACTTTATTTCCTTTTTCTAATAATTTTTCTACTAAAGTTGATCCAATGAATCCGGCTCCTCCTGTAACTATATAAGTCTTCATAGAATTTCTCCTCATTTTTTATTGATATTATATAAGTATATTATTTTATCTTCATCGCTGTATTTATAATAAATTTTAGTATTTTCTATTAAATAATCGTTATCTAAAAAATTTAAAACTTCATCTTTGTTCCCTTGATCTAATAAAATAAATTCCTTAGGTAGATTAGAAGTATTTTTTATCTTTGTAATTCTTTTCCCTATATTCCACACATTTGTTATCTCATCACCATTTATAGTAAATATAGGTTCAGAAATTAACTTATTATCTTTAACAGAGCTTAGATATGGATATTTAGTTCTAATCCCTTCTCTTAATACTCTTTCTACAAACCATGTAGTAGTGAGGTTTATAGTGAGCATCAGAATTCCTGTAAAATATAATCCTTTTTTTAATGTATTTTTTTCTCTTACGACACCTATAAAAACATACCCTAAATAAGAAAAGGTAAAAACTATAAAAATCAAATATAATAAATTTATATATCCATCCTTATATCCTTTTATATAAAATAATATAGGGGTTGCCAATGATAATATTGTCATTATAATAAAATGAAACTTCAAAAAAATCTTTTCTTTTTTTATAACTTCCAACCAGTCTTTTTTCAAGTAATAATTCACTATATGGGCTGCTATCATTGGTGACAATATATAGAGAGGAAGTGCATATCTATCCTTTTTCATCTTCACTAAAGAGAGTAATATTAATGCTGAAAAATTCCAGAAAAACAAAAAAGAAAAAAACTTATTATCTGTTGTTTTAGTCCCAGCCCACTTTTTATAAAAAGAAGCTAAAACAAAAAGCATCCATACTCCAGTGTAAACATAGTAATCTAAATAATAAAAAATCCATTTAGTATGCTTGGTAGTCCAGGTAGTTGCTTCTTTATCCATGATACTTAAAAATAAATCTTTATGTTTTAGGATAGCTAATAATGGCCAGATTCCAGCTATAGATACTCCTATGATTAATGAAAATAAAAGTTTCCCCCAATTGTTTTTTAACGATTTAAATCCATACGTAAAAAAATATGCAAAGAAAAAAGGAATAGCCATCCCGTAAAAGGGAACAGGTCCCTTTCCTAAGAGAGCTCCTCCTAGAAAAAATCCAGCAATAATAAAGTTAAGTATCTTACTTTCTCTTAATCCTTTAAAAATAAAGGTTACAAATCCAAATATAAATATATATCCAAACATATCCCATGTATTTTCAGTTCCTAATTTTATTATCATAAAAGTAGTTGAACACATCAGTCCTGTTGTAAATGCCAATTTATGATTATTTGTTGCAATATTTACAAGATAATATATTAAAAAAATTAACCCAATAGTCAAAAGTGCTATTGGAAGTCTTAAAATAATCTCACTACTAGTTGTCCCAAAAGCCTTCATAAATAGTGCAGTTATCCAAGTAGGTAACGGTGGCTTTTCAAATCTAAAATTCCCATTCATTGTAGGCATAACCCAGTTATTATATATAACCATCTCTCTCGCTGTAACAAAGTTTCTTACTTCCATTATTCCTGGAGAGCTTACCCAAAGGCTAGAAAAAAAGGAAAAGATACTCACTATAAAAAGTATTAATAAGTCTCTTTGTTTTTGTTTTTTTAGTATATTTCTATCCATTATCATTCTCCTTTTTTTGATTCCGCTCTTTTTTTATTAAATATAAATTCCTTGAATAAATAAAGATATTAGGAGCTTGCCCTAAAATAAATACTGGATCTTTTCTATAGATTGCATATATCAATAACAAAGAACTACCTAAAATACTAAATATCCAAAATGATAAAGGGATAACACTTTTACCTTGTTTCTCACTTGCTATCCATTGGACTAAAAATCTCAGAGAAAAAAAAGTTTGTCCTACAAATCCTATAACTAAAAATAAATTCATTTTTAACGCTCCTTTTAATTAGTCTCTTCAAATTTGTAATTTAATATCCTACTTTTCATCCATCTAACAGCAAAAGCATCTTTTAACCCCTTAAACATTCTATTAAGAGCATTATATTTAGATACACCAAACTCTCTGTCATAATGTCTTACTGGAATTTCTGTGACTTTAAATCCATTTAATCTTGCTAAAGTTGGTAAAAACCTGTGCATTCCTTCAAAAAGTTTATAACTTTTTGCTACTTCTTTTTTCATTAATTTTAATGGACACCCAGTATCTTGAATATTATCTGAAGTAATAAGATTTCTAATTTTATTTCCTATTTTCGATTGTATTTTTTTTGCCATGCCATCTTCTCTAGTAGCTCTCCTACCATTTACCATATCATAGTCTTTTAGATGTGGTAGTAATACATAAATATCTTCAGGATCTGTTTGTAGATCTGAATCCATAGTTACTACTAATTCTCCTACACATATTTCAAACCCTGCTGCAAGAGCCGCTGTTTGCCCATTATTTTTAGTAAAATGATACACTTTTACGTTTATATTTTTTAAAGCTTGTTCATTTAATATTTCTTTACTTTTGTCGGTACTCCCATCATTTACTAAGATAATTTCATAATTTTTAAATTGTTTTTTTAAAGCTAATTCGGTTTTTTCTATAAAACGAACTATATTTTCCTCTTCATTAAAAATTGGTGCAATAACTGATATTTCTTTCATTTGTATCCCCTCCGTTGGTATTTCTTTTTTCTTTTATTATAGGCTATACGATGTGTTTATATAATTTCATTTATATTTCAAATATTTTTTATAATATTTTTAAAATAAATCCTGCTGTTACCATAGGTCCTTGTTTAATTTCAGACCAATTTTGCATCTCATCTTGGCTATCTTTTGTTTTAGTTGTATAACCTTCTATCCCTATATAACCTTTTGTTTTATTAAACCATCCACTTTCTTTTTCAAAAAAAGTATGTGTTATTTTAGCAGAACCATAAAAATAATGTTTCCAAGCTCCACTAATTGGAATTATTCCTTTTCCTAAAGCTACAAAAGATGTATTCTCAGTGATTTTATAATCTAATTGTAGTCCAACTGCTGGTGCCAAAAAGTGAAATTTCCCTCTAGTGTCTCCTATACTATTAGTCGTCGATCCATCTGGCATAGTTATATTCCCTTTCGCAGACCACGTGTAACTAAGTGTTTCCATTTCAACTCCAAATATTGGCGAAATTGAAAACTTATCATTAATAATATATTTTTTCTTTGCACCAAAACTAAAAAAGCTTAGTGGAGTATCCAACCCATAATTAGTCCCTCTCCCTAATTTTATTCCATGAGTAGTCATATCACTATTGAGAGTTTTACTTCCTGTCAAATTAGTTCCACTAAATCTTCCGTAGTATGTCCAATCTCCATAAGTTACATCTAATTCTGTATTAAATAAGGTATTTGTATTCATTCCTAATTGATTAAAAGTTGGCTTATGATAGTCTGAAGTTCCATTCATTCCTCCTTTAGGAATTTGAATAAATCCATTTAATGATCCGTAAGATCCCGAAACATCCAATTCCACACTATCAGGTTTTTTCATTGAAAATGTTGTTACTGCTACTAGTATAAAAATTAATATTATTGCTTTTTTCATGTTTTTTTCCTCCTCTTATTATAAACATACCCAATGATCAAGATAGTAACTAAAATAAGAGTTATTATTGTTATTTCTCTCAAATACTTATGAAGCATCTCTTGATTTTTCCCTAAGACATATCCCAGTAAAGTTAAGACTGTACACCATATCCCAGCTCCTAATCCTGTATAGATAGAAAATTTTAGAGGATTCATCCTAGCTAATCCTGCTGGGAAAGAAATGTATTGTCTAACCCCCGGAATTAATCTCCCTGTAAATGTTGAAATGTGTCCATGGTTTTCAAAAAAAATTTCTAATTTTTTTATTTTTTCTTCTTTTATTATTTTTAATAATAATACCCTTCCATATCTACAAGCTAAAAAATAATTAAACCAAGAACCTATTAAACTTCCCAGTATTCCAAATATTATTATTAAAATAAAGTTCATTTCACCAATAGATGCTAGATATCCTGCTGGTATCATAATTATTTCACTTGGAAATGGAAAAAAGGAGCTTTCTAAAATCATTAATAATACTATCCCAATATATCCTAGATTTTCTATTGTTTTAACTAAATAATTTATTGTTTCACTCATATCTTTTCCCCTGTATTTCTTATATATTTAATAATATTTATTCCGGGTTTTATATTTTGTTACAAATTTAAAGAGCATATCTATAAATTCTTCTACAAGCCCCTTTAGATATCCTTTTAAATACCCTTCACCCAAAATTTTTATTCCTATAAAAAAAACTATAATTCCCATAAATTTTTCCTTACTCATAGACCTCACCTTCTTATTTTTTTGTTTTTTAAAACAATCTTTATTCTAGAAAATAGTTCTTCAATTTCAAACGGTTTTGTAATATAGTCATCTGCTCCTATATTTAATAATTTACTTTTAGAAATCAAACTTATTTTTGCTGTTAGTACAATTATCGGAATATCAGAGGTTTTTCTTATTTCTTTACATAAATCCTCTCCCGATATATTTGGAATCATAAGATCTAAAATTATTATATTAAAAAATTCATTCTTGATCTTTTTAAAAGCACTTTCACCTTCAAAAGCTAATTCTACTTCATATCCTTCTCTCAAAAATTCTAT
>NZ_JBATVM010000057.1:0-4774 GCF_049671765.1 Psychrilyobacter sp. | reverse complement strand
GTTTATAGGCAATATTGTAGGACCTCGAGGTCTTGCAGCGGTTAATTTATCCATGCCATATATGATTACCATTATGAGTATAGTCATGATGATCTCAGCTGGTGGTGCTGTACTAGCCTCAATTTCTTTAGGAAAAAACCAAAAGCAAAAAGCTGGAGAGATTGCAACCTTTACTCTTATATCTTATTTAGTAATAGTAGGAATCATTTCCATAGGTAGTTTATTTATTTTGGACAAAATAATATTATTTTTAGGAGCAGATTTAGGATTATTACCTCTAGTAAAAGCTTATATGAAGCCCTCATTATTATTATGTATAGTTTTAAATCTTCCAATATACACCGAAACATTTGCAAGGGTTGGAGAAAAGCCCAATTCTGTATTTTTGAGTGGTTTTATATGTTGTCTAAGTAATATAGTCCTAGATTACCTTTTTATTGTGAAATTTGGTTGGGGAATGTCTGGAGCAGCTTACGCTACAGCAATAGCTAATCTTCTAGGTGGACTAGCACTCTTTGGTTATTTTTTTAATGGAAAATCTCAAATACAATTTTTTAAACTAAAGGGAGATTTTAAACTATTAAAAAATATACTCTATAATGGAAGTTCTGAGATGTTGACAGTAGTCTCCACATCAGTAGCAGCTTTCTTATTTAATAGAATAATTATGAAAGAAATAGGTGAAATAGGAGTTTCCGCTCTTACAATAGTATTTTATGTCAATACCATTGTAAATATATCTCTCTATGGATTAGCTCAGGCATTACAACCTATAATTTCATATAATCTAGGAGCAAAAAGAATAGAAAAAATATATGATGTATTGAAAATTTCTCTAATAACTGGTGGAAGTATAGGGATAGTATTTTTTATCCTGATGAAGTTTTATAGTGGTCCCATAGTAAATATATTTACTAATGGAAATATTGAATTAACCAATTTAACCAATGAAGCTATTGCTTACTTTGTATTTGCTTATATATTTTCATTTATAAATATAATATCTAGTTCATTTCATACAGCTATAGAAAAACCCATGGAATCTGCAAGTATTGCATGTCTCAGATCACTTGTTTTTGTAGGAATATTTCTTATGATCCTTCCACCTATATTTGGACCCCGTGGAATATGGATGGCTATCCCCATAGCAGAAGTTAGTTGTCTAATTATAAGTATTTCTATGATGAGGAGATCTTTTAGAAATATCGAAGGTAAGATTAGATTTGCTACAATAAATTAATAGAAAAAAATACTGCTGGCCCCTATTTGGGACCTAAGCAGTATTTTTTTATTTCTTAATTACTACAATAAAATTATTTTTTAAATAATCCCAAGCATCTTAGCTATAAATGGAATTAAAAGAGCAGGAAGGAAGTTTAAAATTTTTATCTTAGCCATCCCTAAAATATTTATTCCCGTTCCTAAGATAAAGACTCCTCCCAATACAGTCAGCTGGTTTAAAAGCTCTGGAGTAACTAGCTCCTGCATTACACTAGCTCCAAGATATATACTTCCTTGCCAAAAAAAGAGTATAACTCCTACTAATGCTATAGATATCCCATAATTAATCGAAAGTATTATAGAAGTTATTCCATCTAATACAGCATTGGCATAAAGCATGGTATTATCTCCCCTAATGGCACTCTCTATGGGTCCCACTATAGAAAGTGCTCCTACACAAAATAATATAACTCCAATCACTATTCCCTGTACTGGATTTTTTGTCCCTTCATATTTTTTGCTTATAATATCTATTTTTTTATCTAAATTAATCCACTCTCCTAATACAGCTCCTATCCCTATACTGAGTATAAATACCAACGGATTCTCTATAAGGGTCATTCCCTTTGAAATATTAGATATACCTATTGCCATGGCGACAAAGCCCATTCCCTGTATAGTTCTCTCTTTGTATCTCTCTTCAATTCCTTTATTTAGAAAACTTCCTATTGTTGCACCTACTACTATGGTAGCTGTATTTACTATTGTTCCTAACATTTCACCCCTCCTTTTCTAGATACCTTATACAATTTTAAGTATACAGTCTCCACCTAGTAGAGAGTCAATGTTAAATTATTTTTTCTTTATTTCTATTCTTCTAATATATTCTTTTTCTGTATGTGATATGGATGTACTTACTAGAGCTATCTCATAAAATAATCCCTCTGTTTCTATATTATTATCTTTTATATATTTTTCTAAAATTTTATAATATTTTGCTGAACTTTCTCTTTTCCCTTTAAAATATATCATTAGATACTCTCCTGCCGTCTTTAGAGAAACATTTAAAAGATCTTTAAAATTTTTATTAATTAAATAAACACCTGCATATTCTCTATATTCAGAATTTGGTTTCATAAAAAGGCCTACATTTCCTAGAGTTAACGAGTGAGAAAAATTAGTTTTTTCTCCTAGCTCTCTCACTAAAATCTCCAAATCGCACTCCTTTCTAAATTCTTTATCTAT
This sequence comes from Psychrilyobacter sp., assembly GCF_049671765.1. NCBI lineage: Bacteria > Fusobacteriati > Fusobacteriota > Fusobacteriia > Fusobacteriales > Fusobacteriaceae > Psychrilyobacter > Psychrilyobacter sp. Next base: position 2,308 of record NZ_JBATVM010000057.1, on the reverse strand, counting down.
GGTAAATATTTGCTCTGCCTCCATATGCTGAATCAATATTTTCTCAAAGTCAGGGATTTTTTTTATTTTTTCTATATATTGAAGTCTCTCCTCTACACTTTTTTTAGCACACTCCAGTTCATTTATCGATCTTTCTAACTCCTCTTTTTGTTCTGAAAAAATTGATTTTAAGAGGGATATGTCTCCATTTTCTGTATATTCCTTTATTCTATCCAGAGGTATTTTACTGTATCTTAAATTTAAAATATTATTTAACAATTCAAACTGATCCGAAAAATAATATCTATATCCTGTATCTTTATCTATATACCCAGCTTTAAATATCCCTTTATTATGATAGTGTCTCAATGTAGTTATAGGTATATTAAAAAGTTTGCTAACTTCTCCAATGCTATATTTTATTTTTCTCTCCTCCTCTGTCTTTTAAATAAGCGGTGTCTTAATAATTTAATCATACTATAAATCCAATTAATAATTCAATCTTTCCTAGATAAAATTATTATTAACATATTAAAAAGAGCCAGTTTAATTAAACCGACTCCTTTAAATATTTTTCTATCCATGATATGTTTATAATTTAACTACTAATAGATGTTTCCTTAAACCAATTTTCTACTGGTTCATTTCTAGAATAAAACATTGCTGGAATTATCCTTGTTGGAAACCTTCCATATATCTGCTCATTTTTATTCCAATAAATATACGATTGTAATTTTATTTTTTCTAAAGATTTTATTACATGGAAGTCACTGGTATCATCTACCACTAAGTAAAAATCTTCATTTTTATCTATTACTATCCCTTCTTCAAAAAAATTTTCTGTATATCTCATTACAATCACCCCACTATTATTTGATGATGTATTCTGTTGTTAATATACTTATACCATTTTTCCTATATAATCCTTTCTACTATATGTTTTATATTTTTTTCCAAACACATTTTTATAAAGATATAAAAGTTATCTTTTCTCATTCCCCCAAAAATAATTTTGTTATTTATATTTTCCATTCTGTAGTATTTCACCAATTCTAAAAGCTCTATCATCATAATATCATCTAAAAAAACAACATTATTTCCAATCATTCGAAACAATTTTCTCTGATAATTGAGTATAGCATAATAAAAAATTGTATGATATACTCTTGATGAATGTGTTATAGAGTATAAAATGTGGAGGAAACCATGAAAAAAGAGTTCCTAAGATATTTAAAATTATTTTTAGGTTTATTTATTTGTTCCTTAGGAGTAATTATTACTGATGTTTCGCGGTAACTAATTCATTTAGACGGACTTATCCCATGAAAAATTATACTGTTTTTAAATCAGATAATCTTGAAAAGGTTTCTTTTAGTCCTAATAAATAATATTTAGTTTTTAATTTGAAATGATTTATATGTGTTTTCATTTTTAATTTTTCAAGTTTTACATATGAATATATTGAGCAAAATAGATGCCCAATAATTGTTTGAACTGTTCTTACTGTTGCTTTACCCATTGAACAGTTTTGCTTCAATGATTTATGGTAAACTTCAATATTCCACCGTTTTTTGTAGACTTTTATTGTACTATCATAGTTTAGAAATTCATCATTAGTAATTAGGTATAGTGAAGCTTCTTTTCCATCTCCATTTTGGAAGACCTGCTTTGTTAGAAACACTGGGAAAGGTAATCCTTTCAGCTCTACCGTGTAAACTTCATTAGGTTGAAAATCACCTGTGCTGACTTTTCTAAATTGTGTAGAATCTTCGCTTAAAAACTTAAAGGTTCTATTACTCTTTAGCGCCGAAACAAACAGTTTATTTAAGTTTTTGTGTATATATTTCAAATTATCAGTTGTGGTATACCAAGAGTCCATAAGGATATATCGATATTTAACTTTGTTAACTTTTATCATTTTAAGCATGTCTAACATTGATTCATTTTTAGTGAATTCGGACTTACGCTTTGTTTTATCATTGATATCTGTAGCAATTTTATTTTTTCTAATAACTCTGTAATTGATAGGTAAAGAGATATCTTTAATTTGATATGTACAAGATAAAATATTAATCCCTTTAACACTCTTATTTATTGTGTGATCCCAATAGTACTCAACAATTTCATTTGGTTGAGTATGAGGTTTATGAACAATAGTGTCGTCAAAAGAAATGCAAGCATTAGAATCCTCTATAGGCTTTAAGATTGGTTTAATAGCTAACCAAAAGTTTTTTTCACAAAACTGACCAGAGCTAAGAAACCGATAAATAGAATCTTTAGAGATTTTAGAATCAGTAATATTTTGTAGATCTGTAGAATGAGCAGATTT
>NZ_JBATVM010000056.1:0-23411 GCF_049671765.1 Psychrilyobacter sp. | reverse complement strand
AGGTAATTCATGAATTACCCGTACGATAAAGTATATAGATTGGTGGTAAAAAAAGGTTAGGTTTATTTTTATAGAGGTATTTACCTCTTTTTTTTATGGTATACTGTAGTATAAACAAAGAAGATATTGGAGGTAGAAATTTGAATAGAACAGAGATAATCCAAATAATAAAAACACATGAAAAAACTATAAAATCTTTTGGGATAGATAAGATAGGTATCTTTGGATCATATGCAAAAGAAATTCAAAATGAAAATAGTGATATAGATATACTTGTTAAATTTAAAAAAGTCTCTAGAATTTCAAGATCTTACTTTGGTTTGAAATTTTATTTAGAAGATTTGTTAAAAAAAGAAGTGGATTTATGTAGGGAGAAAGATTTAAGGGCAGAGTTAAAAGAAGAAATCTTAAGGAGTGTAATATATGTCTCGTAAGTGGAAATTGAGAGTAGAAGATGCTTTACAGTCTATTTCTTATATTATAGAAGATACAAAAGGAATGTCTTATGATGAATTTGAAGAAAATAGGTTAGTAAGACAAGCTGTTGAAAGAAATCTTGAAATAATAGGGGAGGCTTTGAATAGAATTCCTGATAAAATACAAGAAAAATATCCTGAAATTCCATGGAGAGAAATAATAGGCATGAGAAATTTTGTAATACATCAATATTTTCAAGTTGCACAAGATATAGAGTGGGATATAATTACAAATGAATTAGGAGATCTGAAAGAAAATTTAATAAAAATAAAAAAAAATGAATCGGATGAATTGTAATAAATAAATTCTTTCATTCTATACAGATTTATTTACTTAGGGAGCACTAAACTCTGGGATCTCTGAGCCTCTGCGTTGATAGATTTTAATAATTCGTGATAGGGTTTCAAAATATTGTAGAGGTAATTCATGAATTACCCGTACGATAAAGTATATAGATTGGTGGTAAAAAAAGGTTAGGTTTATTTTTATAGAGGTATTTACCTCTTTTTTTTTGTAAAAAATAAAATTAATTCAAAATTTTTTTTATTTCATTTTTTCTAAAAGTACTATATTTTTAATATCTTTTATCTATATTATTTTATTTTTAATTAAAAATTAATTTAATTTTTATTAAAATTTTAGTTATTTGAAGAAGGAAAAAAATCCTTGTGCCTGTAGACGTGCACATGCAAGAAAAATATTGATTTATATGAAATACTATAAATAAGAAAGAAAATATAAATGTTTTAAGGGAGGAGGAAAACATATGAATTACGGTCAAAAAAAAATAATAGAGACACAACAAGAATTTTTTACTACAGATTCATTTGCTAATATATTAGGAGTAGCTCCATGTACTGTACGGCGATATATTCGAGATGGACTCTTAACTGGAATAAAAATTTCTGGAGTTTACCTTATCTTTCTTTCAGATGCTTTAAATTACATAAATAAATTTAATTAACTCCTACTTTAATTTTTTGATAATCACAAAAATCGAGTAGATTAAATTTCAATTTTTTTGCCATGTTATTGTTTTTTCTAAAATACAAGGAGGTAAAATTATGAAAACAGTACCAGAAAAGAAATTGATGTTGTCAGCAAAGATTTCTAGAACTCAAAAAACTTATGAAAAAAAAGAGGCATACTTGAAAGAAATTGCTGATGACAGAGCAACTCTAGAATTTCTTAATGAAAGAGAAACAGCAGGGGAACCTATGCCAAGTTATTCAAATTATAGTAATTACACTGAGTGGAAAGATACAGTAAAAAAAGAGATAGAAAGAGCAGAGACTACTATATCAAATTTGGAGAATAGAATGATAGAAGTAGAAGCATTCCAATACTATGTGGATACTTATACAAAAACTGGTGAGTAAGTTGAGTTTTAGGGAGGTAATAAATATTGCAGAGATAGTTCTTCCCTTTCTTAGAAACATAAGAAAAGAAAAAGAAAAAGTAGAAGTTGTAAAAAATCATGAACTTTTCCATTACTTTAATTTGGTTCAAAGACAAAAAATATATTGTATGGATCAAAATAATCAGAAGATCTTTGGCAGGATTATGAGAGATTATGTCCCTGCCTTTAGATCTCTCTTGGGTGAATCTAAACAAGTTGTATTGAGTCATGAGTATTGGGAGGAGTTTATGAAATCTAGACAAAAACTTATTCCTATGGATAAAGCGATAGAGGAGGAGTTCTTTCACTTGGAAAAAATAATATTTCAATGTCTAAAGGATGAAGTTTTTCAAGAAAAATATGAATTTATATATTTTGTATTTTCATTATATTTATTCTATTTAAAAATTGTAGTGGATATAGAGGGAAGGTTAGTTTGTGAAGTAAAAAGTAAGAATGAAAAGAAAAAAGAGTATAGAGAAAAGAAAAAAACTAGTCACCAATGGCATGAAAAGTATTAGAAGGTTCCAAAAGTTTCCGCTTTTGATACGGGATACAGAGTAAGGATAACAGAGTATAGATAGGGTTCTAACTAAGAAGGGAAAAGATATCAACGCAGAGGAAAAAGAGTACACAAAGGATCGCAGAGGAAAAATAAATTTTAGGTTTTAACTCTGTGAACCTCTCATCTTGCCTCGGTGAATCTCTGTGTTAATCAAGTTTTTAATCCATAGAAATCTGTGTCAAAAAAAACTAAATTTATTGGAGGTGAGATCCATGTTTGTTAAAAATAGATCAGATCCCCTTATCCATATAAAACAGATATTATCTAGAGATGATATATCTAAGGTAGAGAAAATAATTCTCACTAGAATCATGTTAGAACCATATGATGAATTTATATTTTCAATAAAAAATTATAGTGAAGATGTAAAGATATCTATAAGTGGAATAAAAAAATCATTGATTCACTTGGAAAAATTGGGGATTCTAGCTAGAGCAATAAAAATAGGTGGTAGATATAGATATACTCTAAAATGTAATAAATTTTAGGCAGAATAAGGCCACTCACGCTACCCTTAAGGCTATTTCTAACCCCCTTAAGGCCACTCAGTGGCCTTTTATATTTATTGCCTCTCAATCCCAATGTTTTCAATAGGTTAAAGGCTTCCTTATTTGCTATATTTCAACTATGGAGGTGCTATCTATAGAGATAGTTTTTAGACGGCCTTAGGAGGGAAATGAGGAGCTTTTTGAAGTGAGAAGTGAAAAAAAATTAAAAATTGAAAGTGTATAGTTGAAAAAGAAAAGAAAAGAAAAAATCAATATGGGTGTATAATTAAAGTAGACTTTCCAAAAGAGGTGATAACCTATGAAATATATATCTATAACTCATAAAAAATATAAATATAAACTCCTACAATTAGAATTTTTTACTATTCCAAAACCTAAACTACTTAAACCCATTAAAGAAGAATATTTTACTTTTGATGAAAAAACTCTGGATTTAAATATTTTAGAGGGATATAGTTGGGATGGTGCAAGTGGTCCTGCTATAGATACACAAAACTTTATGAGAGGTTCCCTCCTCCATGATTGCCTATATCAATTGATTAGAGATGGATATATAACACCTTTATATAGAAAAATAGCAGATACTCTACTTCGAAAAATATGCAGAGAAGATGGGATGAGTTTTATAAGAGCAGCATGGGTTTACTTGGGAGTGAGGATGTTTGGGTGGAGGGCAATAAAAATCTAAAAAAACTAAGTGAGAGAAGAAAATGTATAGTTGAAAGTTGAAAGTGTATAGTTAAAATCAAGAAGAGAAGCTAGTCACAAATGACACTAATGAACACGAAGAAGAGAACAGAGAAAAGATAAAAACTTGGACATGGAGATACACAGAAGAAAAAAAGAGATACCCAGAGAAATTCTCTGTAAAACTCTAACCTAGATCTCAAAGACTTCTGTGTTGTAGCAGTAAGATGTTTTACATTGGTGTAATTCGTGACAAAGTTTTTTTTAAGAAAGGGAGTTTTATAATTAAGAGAAAAAGCTCTCAAGACTGAGAGCTTTTTTTTAAATTATTTTTGATAGCTATATGGTGTAAAAGGTGGTGTAACTTGATTAGCAGAAGTAGTTGAAATAGTAGACATACCCACTGCCATTGTTCCGGCAGAACTAGCACCTTCCATACCCGGAGCAGCTTCACCACTACCTCCAGCACTTACGTCCATTCCAAAAGCAGCCATAAATGAATCTGAAAGATTACTTTGAGGAGCAGGGGTAGAGGAAGAAGTAGAAGTAGCTACCTCTTCTTGTACTTGTGCGTTACTATCATTTTCTTCAGCATTAGCTCCTATACTCATTAGAGTAGTAAGAGCAAATATTAAAAATATTTTTTTCATATAAATTACCTCCGTTTAAAAAATTAAAATACAAAACCGACTGATAGTGTACCTAAAAATTTGATTTCGTCTACTGCTTTATCTTCTTTGAAAAGATCTTGAGCGGCTAACCCTATAGAAACAGGATAATTTGGCATAGGAACGATACTCGTACCAAAAGTAGTTATACCAGATGAATAATCTAATACTAAACTCATTTGAGGATGAACATATACTGCTCCTGAAACAAATTCTCCCCACTTATTTTTTCTTTCATTTCTAGTAGTCTTGATATCGTCTTTACTAATATCTGCATAACTATTACTTCCTACTCCTACAGTGATAATAACTGGGGCAACATCATTTGGTAAAAGTTTAGTAACAGCAACGTAATAACTAGGATCTAGTTTATCATCATTGGTAGCGTGCCACACATCTACATTGGAAACACCTACAGCAGCTCCAAGTCCATAAGCAGTAAAAGTCTTACCTAAACTAAGATTAACAGAGCCTCTATTACCAGCTCCTCCATCACTAGGGTCTATACTACCAAGTGATAATGATGCAGCTCCTCCAACAGATTTAATCGGATCTCCAAATCCTCCACCGAGAGCTAGACCACCATCGGTATCTCCACTATAAGAAGTTCCGGCAACTCCCATAAAAGCTGTTCCAAATCCAGGAACTAAACCAGATGGAGCTCCAAAAGAGAACCCAGGGGCAGTTGCAAGGTTACTAAAATCATCTACTAAATAAAAGTATTTATCAGATTTTGTTTCTTGGGATGCTACCCTTAACTCGGAAAGAGCACTAGATGATGTAGCAATGTTGGCAACATTTTCAGCCATAGTAAGACTACTTATCAAAAGCCCTCCAAAAATAATATTTTGTTTCAAATTCATAATTTCCTCCCTTTATATCATTTTTTATTATCTTTATAATCAAGTATAAATTTAATATCATTTTTATTTTCTTCTAATATTTCTATTTTTATTTTTTCTAGTAGAGAAAAATTGCTAACACCAGGGATAGGTTCACGGTAGAAGAATCTATCATTATTTGTTACCGCCATTTCAGGTTTATTAATTGTAGAAAAAGCCCAACTAGATGTTATGTATTTTTTTTTATTAAATTTAAGGAGTTCACCATTTATAATCTCATATAATGGTTTTTCATTTGAAGACATAATAGTGACTAGGTGATTGAAGTCTGTATATCCTTCATCTATATGCCATATTAAAAGTCCTTTTTTATAGGGGATATTTAATCTTGTATAAAGTAGGCCTTCATCGATACTATCATTTAAAAGGTTTCGATATTCTATTAGAAGATACCTTTTTAAAATTTTATCTGTAAGAGTATGAGTAAAACCATTATATTTAAATTTTTTTTTATTATCTTTAAAATTAATATGTTTATTAGAACCAAATGACATAGTTAAATTTGAAATATATGCTCCTTTTGTGCCTTCCTTTATATATGGAATTAAATTAACTGTAACATCAACTCTTTCTCCGTTAAAAGGCTTTAAATTATATTTTAAAGCTATCCATTTTCCAGCTCTACTTTTTTCATGATTTAAGTTTTTTAATAGATGCCATTTCTCTTTTCCTTGCTTACGAACATAGACTTTTGCTATATCTAAATGTTGCTCTGAATTAAACCAAACATCAAAACTTAAGATATTATCTTGTTGTTTTGGGAGGAAAACAGAAAATGTAATATTATCTTCTGAGTTATGATCATTGTTTGTATAAAAAAGTATCCTATCGTCTACAGGGATATCTATTTTTTTTCCTGGAAGATTTATTTTTATGATATTATTTGAATATTTATTATTACTAGAAAAAAGTTTAATAATATTATTGTTTTTGAGGTCTTCTAAATCATATTCTTTTATATTAGCCCAAAAACTAGGGATGCCTTTATTGTTATGTTTTTTTTGGAGATTATAACGGTGATAAGCGCCTAAAGAATTAGGCATGCTACCAATAATTTCTCCACAGTAAATATGACCCATAATGGACCAATAGCCTACAGTAGATTCATTTTTGTAAAGATCAGATAATCCTAAGTAATGACCTATTTCATGGATATAGAGGTCTAAAGGGATATCTTGAGGGACTAAAAAGTATTTATCAATTTTCCAAGTTTTGTTATTATGATCTTTAAAATAATAATATTTATTTTTAGAAATATTTTGAATTCTATTAAAGTGTGGCCAAATAGCTTCACTTCCTAAAGAATTGTGTATCTCTTCTCCTTTTCCTGAATAAATTATACTAAGACAATCTATAATGTTATCATTGTTTAGATCATATTTGGAAAAATCTATTTTATTTTCGACTAATTTTTCGATAGAGAAATCTACCAAATGAGATGCTCGTGTAGAATCACCATCTTTACTAATGTTTTTTCCATAGTATTCTGCATCTTTAGGCGCTGTAAACCAACCGTAGATATCACCTTTACTTCCTTTTAAAATAAATGAATTACCAGATTCTATTTTAAAATATTCTTTAGCAGAGAGAAATTTTTGTCCGTTGTAACCTATATATCCACTTTGTCCAAAAAACATTTTTTCATATAATTTTGGAGTGAAGTCTTCACCTAAACGATTATTAATTAATTCACTTTCTTTATGTTGTAAGTCATAGTATCTATAATCGGGGAAATCTATTAAAACTGTAAGAGGTTTAAAAATTTCTCCAAATAAAAAAATACAACTAATTAAGAATAAAATTATGATTTTCATAAAACCTCCATAAAAGTTTTAAATTTAGTTAAAATTTAAGATATCTTAATTATACTGTTTTTACAGTGTTTTAACAAATAAAAATATAGAATATATGTATATTTATATTTATATTTATTTCATCTTAAAAATTAGTCGTTTTTTAATTAAAATTAAAGTTATATTGTTTATACGACTTTTTTAGAAATTCCCTTTAAAAATAGAATTTTTTTTTGGTTATGAGCAAGAAAAAGACTAGTCACAAATTACACAAATAAATACGAAAGAAATCTTAAAAATCTTTGGATACGGAGATCACGGAGAAGGGCATAGAACGCGGATGTCTCTGACATACACGGATAAAAGCTGTGAAGAAGCAGGATTTTTAATTTTTTGGTTAAAACCAAAGCAATTATAGGAAATCTCAACTTATTATGTATAACGTTAATTGAGGTGATATTAATGAAATATGAAAAAATAACTTTTGATATTATTAAATCATTTTATAAAATTTATAATACTTTAGGTCATGGGTTTTTAGAAAAAGTTTATGAAAATTCTCTATCATTAGAATTAAAAAAATTAGGCTATACTGTAGAATCACAGAGGGCAATTAATGTATATTATGATAACCAAGAAGTAGGGAATTATTATGCAGATCTATTAATAAATGATGAAATAATTTTAGAGTTAAAAGTTGTCGAAAAACTAAAAGATGAACATAAATTTCAGTTGATTAATTATTTAAAGGCTACAGATATTGAAAATAGGATTATTATTAAATTTTGGAAAAAATCCAGAAGTTAAAAGAGTTGTCTTTGCAAATAAGAAATAGAGAAGAAAAAGAAATAGAACGCGGATGTATAAAATATACATACACGGAAGAAACTTTAATGATCACAGATTTTTCTGTGTATCTCGATAGAGATACGCGTTCTATGAATTTAAAGATTTTATCCGTGTAATTCGTGACAAAAAAAGATCCTCAGTGTATCTCTAATTTTAATCTCAGTGAAGCTCAGTGTCTCTGCGTTGAAAGGTTTTAAATGTTTTTAAAATACTTTTTTACAAAATAGACAAAATGAGCTATAATACAAGGAAAGAAAAGGTTTATTAGGAGGGTGAAAATGGCTACATTTTTAACGGTAATTTTATTTATACTTGCAATCTCTTTAATGGTTTTGGTAATTATGCAACCTGATAGAAGTAAGGGTATGAGTGGTGGAATAGGAACTGGTGCTACCAATAGTATTTTTGGTGTACACGATGATGGTGGACCCTTAGCTAAGGCTACAGAATTTGTAGCAGCTGGATTTTTAATAGTAGCATTATTACTATATCTAGTAAGTTAAAGATAGGAGGCTGATCTGTAAAAGATTAGCCTCTTTAATTGTGTATGGGATTATGTGCTTATATAATATAGAAAATGAATAATATAAAGCTAGAATTATTCGTGATTAAATACAATAAGAGATTGGTTTAATATTGTACAGAAAATGAAATTTGTGATATAATGGAGATCGAAATGAATACACTTTTTCAAAAAAATTATGATGGAATCAGACCCTTGGCATATGCTATGCGTCCTGAAACTTTAGACGAGTATATCGGTCAGGAAAAAATCATAGGTAAAGGCAGTGTTTTGAGAAAACTAATAGAAATGGGAAAGATGATCAATTCTATTTTTTTTGGTCCTCCTGGGACAGGGAAAACATCTTTAGGTGTGTTGATCTCAAATGAACTAGATTTTAGTTTTGAAAAACTAAATGCAACTACTGCTAACTTAAATGATTTTAGGAAAGTTATAGATAGAGCCAATAGAAGGCTAGAATTAGAAAACAAGAGAACACTCTTATTTTTAGATGAAATCCATAGATTTAATAAATTACAACAAGATGCACTTTTACCTCATACAGAAGATGGGCTAATAGTGCTAATAGGAGCTACTACAGAAAATCCATATTATGCACTTAATAATGCTCTTCTTTCGAGATCTATGATCTTTGAATTTGAAAAGTTAAATAGAGATGAAATATTAAAACTCATAGATAATGCATTGATTTTTAAAAATAAAAAAATGGATTCAGAGATAAAATTTTATATTGAGGAGCTCTCTGGAGGAGATGGAAGGATAGCTCTAAACTATCTAGAATTGATCTCAGAAGTTGGTGAAACTATGAATCTAGAGGAGATAGAAAATCTACTTCAAAAGAGAAAAGCTGGTTATCATAAAAAAGAAGATAAATATAATACTATTTCAGCATTTATTAAAAGTATCAGAGGATCAGATCCAGATGCTGCAGTATATTGGCTGGCTAAGATGCTAGATGGAGGAGAAGATCCAAGATATATTGCTAGAAGACTATTAATCAGTGCTTCAGAAGACATAGGATTAGCTAATCCAGAAGCTCTAACTATGGCTAATGCTGCTATTATGGCTTGTGAGAAAATAGGAATGCCAGAGGTAAGAATTATATTATCAGAAGTGACTATCTATCTTGCAATATCTTCTAAGTCATCGAGTTCATATGAGGCTATCAACTCTGCTATGATAGATATAAAAAATGGAATTATAGAAGAGGTGCCAACTCACCTAACTGATTTAGGTAAAAAAGATTATAAATATCCCCATGAATATGATGGTAATTTTGTATATCAAGAATATAAAAATAATAATAAAGTTTATTACCTTCCGCAAAAGAATAAGAATGAAAGACTAATTTTAGAAAAACTAAACAAGTTGTGGAAGATCAAATATAGTAGAGAAAATAATTAAATATATGCCAAACGAGGCAAAAGAGGAGACACAGTGAACATAAAGAATATAGCTATTATAGCTCATGTAGACCACGGTAAAACAACATTAGTAGATGCAATGTTAAGACAATCAGGAGTATTCGGAGACAGAGAAGAACTTGTTGAAAGAGCGATGGACTCAAATGATATCGAAAAAGAAAGAGGAATCACAATCTTATCTAAGAATGCATCCCTTGATTTTGGGGGATATAAAATAAATATCGTAGATACTCCAGGCCATGCTGACTTTGGTGGAGAAGTACAGAGAGTATTAAAAATGGTAGATTCAGTATTATTATTAGTAGACGCATTTGAAGGTGTAATGCCTCAAACTAAATACGTACTAAAGCAAGCATTAGAGCATGGATTAGATCCAATTGTTGTAGTAAATAAGATCGACAGACCAAACTGTACTCCTGAAGAAGTAGTAGACCTAGTATTTGATCTATTTGTTGAATTAGGAGCAAACGATAACCAATTAGAATTCCCAGTAGTATTTGCTTCAGCTAAAAATGGATTTGCAAAGTATGAACTAACTGATGAAGATTTAAACATGCAACCATTGTTTGAAACAATAGTTAAACATGTAAAAGATCCTGAAGGAGATCCTACAGCTCCAGTACAAATGTTAGTTACTAACATAGCTCCAGATAACTACTTAGGAAAATTAGCAACTGGAAGAATCCATAATGGTGTTTTAAATAAAAACCAAGAAGTAACTTTAATCAAAAGAGATGGTGAATTAGTAAACTTCAAGATCACTAGAATATTTGGTGCTGAAGGAATGAATAGAATAGAGTTAGATGCAGCAGTATGTGGAGATATCGTAACAATAGCTGGAACAGAGAAATTTGATATTGGTGAAACAATAGCAGATAGAACTACTCCAATAGCATTACCATTAATAGATATAGATGAACCTACACTAGCCATGACATTCATGGTAAGTACTTCTCCATTTGTTGGAAGAGAAGGTAAATTTGTAACATCTAGACATATTTGGGATAGATTAGTTAAAGAAGTAGAACATAATGTAAGTATGAAAATAGAAAGAACTGAATCTGCTGACGCTTTCATAGTAAAAGGTAGAGGAGAACTTCAATTATCTATATTAATAGAAAACATGAGAAGAGAAGGTTTTGAATTACAAGTAGCGAAACCTCAAGTTATCATGAGAACTATAGATGGAGTAAAATGTGAACCTATTGAATTAGCTATAATTGACGTAGCAGATGAATTCACTGGTGTAGTAATCGAAAAGTTAGGAATTAGAAAAGGTGAAATGATCAACATGGTTCAAGGAACTGATGGATATACAAGATTAGAATTCAAAGTACCTGCAAGAGGACTTATCGGATTCAGAAATGAATTTATGACAGAAACTAGAGGAACAGGAATATTAAACCATTCATTCTTCGACTATGAAACATATAAAGGGGAAGTACCAACTAGACAAAGAGGAGTATTAATCTCTATTGAACATGGTGCAACTACTGCATATTCATTAGGTAATGTACAATCTAGAGGAACTTTATTTGCCAATGCTGGATTAGAAGTATATGAAGGTATGATCGTTGGGCAACATTCTAGAGAAAATGACCTTACAGTTAATGTAACTAGAGGAAAGCAACTTACAAATATGAGAGCTTCTGGAACAGATGCTGTTACAAAGTTAGCTCCAGCTAGAGAATTTACATTAGAGCAAGCATTAGAGTATATTGCTGATGATGAGTTAGTAGAGATCACACCATTAAGCATCAGAATGAGAAAAAGATACTTAACAGAGGGTGACAGAAAAAGAGCAGGAAGAGGAACAGTTAGATAATAAATTTTAAATAGATGTGATTTTTAATCACATCTATTTTTTTTTTATAAAATAATGTACAATTAAAGGGAGAGAAGTGTTTAAATTTATGGAGGGGTAATTCATGAATTACCCGTACGATAGATCTATGTTCTATGAATTCGTGTAATTCAATAGAAAATATATTGGAGATGAAGATACTCGCAAGAGATATACTGTGAAGAAAGTAATGTTCTAACCAAAGAAAAAAACTAGTCACGAATTACACGAATTAACACGAAGAAATAAAAAAGAGAATAGAGCAGGATAACAGAGAATAGAGTACAGATAAAAGAACTAATCAATCTGTGTAATTCATGACAAAAAAATCCAAGGGGATTCAAATTATTTATATTGGAGGTTTTATGAAAAAACTATTTATGACTATGATACTGGGGATATTTTTATTATCTTGCAGTGGTTTACAAAAAGAAAAAACTATAGAGGTAGATAAGATAGAAATACCATACTCTATGGTAGAGCAAAGTATAAATTTGGATGATTCTATGAGTTTCAAATTATTTTTAGAGAGTGGGTTTGATCCAAATTATATAAGTGAAGATGGAGAAACTCTTTTGATGAAGATAGTTAAAAATAACAGTCTTAAAAGTTTGAAGGAAATCGTGACTTATGGGGTAAATTTAGAAAGTGAAACTCCTCTAAAAAAAAGAAAAAATACGACATCTTATGAGGCAACTAAAAGAGCAGTAGATTTTATAAAAACTAAAAAATCTTTAGATATTTTAGTAGAGGCTGGTGCAGATATAAATTATATAGATAATTTAGGAGTTCCCCTTATTATAAAATTTATAAAAGAAGGCCGTAATAGTTATGTAGAAAAGTTGATTTTAGAAGGAGCTAATATAGATATAGCGGATAAAAGTCAGTGGACTCCTCTAATGTGGGCAACGTCTAAGAAAAATAAAGAGGTAGTGAAGTTACTCATAGAAAATAAGGCTGATCTAAATAAAGTAGAGAATAGAAGAAATTCAGCTATATATTATGCGTATGATGAAGATATTATCAGAATGTTTTTGACAAAAGATCTAAATTTACATTATATAAATTTAGATGGAGAGAATGTATTAGGAGAGATGTATCTTCGTAGTATATCTAACTCGTATTACCATGCAGTGGAAGATATAATAAAGATAGGTTCAAATAAAAATTATTCTTCATATGGAGATACACCTATAGGAGTAGCTCGTGAAAATAAAGATAAAAAAATGATAGAATTATTGATAAAGATGGGAGTGAAAGAAGATGAGAAGTACTAAAAGAATAAAGGTAGGAGATATTTATATAGGAGGAAGCGAAGATGTAATTATTCAATCTATGACAAATACAAATACGGCAGATATAAAAAAAACTGTAGCTCAGATAAAAAAATTAGAAGATTTAGGATGTCAGCTGGTGAGGGTGACTGTAAACAATATAGATGCAGCAAAAGCAATAAAAGAGATAAAACAACAAATAAATATTCCCTTGGTGGCAGATATTCATTTTGATTATAAATTAGCATTGTTAGCAATAGAAAATGGGATAGATAAACTTCGTATAAATCCCGGAAATATTGGTTCTGATGAAAGGATAAAAGAGGTAGTGGATAAGGCAAAAGAATATAATATACCCATCAGGATAGGGGTAAATGGAGGTTCTTTGGAAAAAGAGATCTTGAAAAAATATGGAAAAGTAACACCTGAAGCCTTGGTTGAAAGTGGTATGTATCATATAAATTTACTAGAAAAATATGGATTTGAAAATATAATAATATCACTAAAAGCAAGTAACGTAAAGATAATGAGAAAAGCTTATCAAATAATATCAAATAAGATAAATTATCCATTACATTTAGGAGTAACTGAAGCAGGAACTTATTTTCAAGGGAGCATAAAGTCAGCGATAGGGATAGGAAGTCTTTTAATAGATGGAATAGGCGATACTATCCGTGTATCATTGACAGAAGATCCTACAGAAGAAATAGGTGTGGCTAAAGAAATATTGAAAGTATTGGGGATAGGAGAAACAGGAACAGAAATAATCTCATGTCCGACTTGTGGAAGAACAGAGATTGATCTAATAGGACTGACTAAGAAAGTAGAAAAAAAGTTTTCTAATTATGGAAAACCAGTTAAGATAGCAGTTATGGGATGTATAGTAAATGGACCTGGGGAAGCCCGAGAAGCTGATTATGGTGTAGCTGGAGGAAATGGAGTAGGAGTATTGTTTAAAAAAGGAAAAGTAGTAAAGACGGTTAAAGAGGATGTGATTTTGGAGGAGCTACAGAAGTTAATAGAGGAAGATGGAGAATAGAGAAAACGACAATAAGGAAAGAGTCAAATTTAATCTGTGTCAAAGTTAGTTTTTAATGTTTTTCTGGAGATGAATGAAAAAGTTTATTTTTTCTTATATTGAGGAGAAAAATAAACTTTTTATTAGCTTGTTGCGTCAAAATAATATAGGAGAATGAAATTATGAATTTTGATGAAATATTTGAGACGTATTTTAGTAGGATATACAATAAAATACTGGGAATGGTAAAAAACAAGGAAGACGCTGAAGATATAGCTCAAGATGTATTTTTAACGGTCTATAAAAATTTGAAAAAATTTAGAAATGAGAGTGGGATTTATACGTGGGTATATAGGATAGCTATCAATAAAACTTATGATTTTTTTAGGAGGAAGAAAGAGACATTTGAGCTAAATGAAGAAGTATTGAGTATAGAAGATAACGAAGATGTGACGACAAAAATAGTATTAGAAGAAAAGTTACGATTAATATCTGAAAGAGAGAGGGAGATAATACTCATGAAAGATATATACGGTTATAAACTAAGGGAGATAGGGAAGATAAAAGATATGAAACTCTCAACAGTAAAATCGGTCTACTATAAAGGCTTGAAGGAAATGGGGGGATTATAATGGTTGATTTTAAAGAAAAAATAAACGTAGAGACAAAGGCAAGGATAAAAGTTAATATATACAAGACTTTATTAGAGGAAGAAAAGCATAAAAATAAAAGAAATAGTGCTATTGGACTTTCATTATTTATTGTTGGAATAGTATCTACTTCTACAATCTATCAAATAAGAGATATCAGTCAGCCGCAAAATGTTAGAGTAAATCAAGATCTTGTAAAAACAGTAAGTAGTAGAAATGCTCTGCCTGAATATTTAGAGAAAAAAAATGCAGTAGAGATGAATCTTTTTGATGATCGTTTGTTGAAAAATAAAAAACTTTCAAATGTTAAAGAAGAAGATTTTTTTGTAAGCGATTTTAAAATGTAGGGAGGGAATTTCGATGAGAAGATATATAATATTTGGGTTAATGTTACTAGGATCGATACTCTCCTATTCAAGTATATCTATAAGTAACATGGAAAAAGAACTATCAACAATTGGGATAAGTAATGAAAACATAGAAAATGCAAAAGGGTTATTAAGGGTAGCATTGAAAAAGCATAGGATAATGCTTATTGAATTGGATCAGAAAGAGTTGGAAATAAATAAATTATTGATAGATGATCCTGAAAAAAATTGGTTTAAAATAAATAAATTATTTGATGAGATAGGCCAGGTAAATGCAAATATGAAAAAAAATCAATTAAAAACTCAGATAGATGTAAGAAAATATATATCTAAGGAAGATTATTTAAATGCAAAAGACCTCTATATGGTAAATCGTGGAGCAGTGAAAAGAACAACTATAGATGTAAAGATAAATAAAGATTAAGTCATGGGAAACCATGGCTTTTTTTACTTTGAAAAAAATTATATAATATTATTATAAAAATAATAAAAGAGGTGTAAAATGAAAGAATTATATAAAATAGAAATAGATGAAGAAGGAGTGTTTATAGAGAGACCAAATAGATTTATTGCTCATGTAAGGTTAGACAATGGTTCGGAAGAAATTGTACATGTCCATGACTCAGGGAGGATAAAGGAACTCCTATATGAAGGAAATAAAGTAAAAATAAGACGTGCAACCAATCCTAATAGAAAAACAAAATGGGATATGATCAGTGGAAGGGCCTCAGATGGAGAAGATATTCTTATAAATTCGAGTTTTCATAGATATATATCGGAAAATTTATTAAATGATTTTGAGATATCCCCCATAGGAAAGATAGATAAACTAAAGGCAGAAGTAAAATATGGGAAATCTAGGTTAGACTATCTTTTAGAAAAAGAAGGTAAGAAAATCTGGGTAGAAGTAAAGGGAGTTTCCTTAGCAGAAGATAGAGTGGCAATGTTTCCAGATGCTCCTAGTGAAAGAGCTGTGAGGCATCTAAAAGAACTTATTGAATTAAAAGAAAGTGGAGATAGAGCAGCAGTAATTTTATTAGTTTTTAGGAGTTCAGATATTTTTAGACCTAGGTATGAGACCGATCCAAAATTCAATGAATATTTTTATAAAGCAATCTCAGCAGGAGTAGAAATATACCCTATACAACTATCTCTAGATGATGGTACTATAAACTATAGAGGAACACTAGATATAATGAATAAAAGTGTGCTTAGCACAATGGGGGGATAAAAGTGGCAAATTTTAAATTTGTACAAAATAAAAAATGTGAGTATTTTCCATGTCATACAGTAGCGGATGAGAGTAAATTTAACTGTTTATTCTGTTATTGTCCATTATATATGTTAGGAGAAAAATGTGGTGGGAACTTCAAATATACTCATGGAATAAAGGATTGTAGTAATTGTATAATCACACATATGAAAGATACTGGATATGATTTTGTTCAACAAAAGATGTTAACTGTAATAGACATAGTACAAAATGAATATTTAGAAAATCACAGTAACGAGGAAAAAGTAAATATCAAGTAAATATTAATCAAATTCATAGTAATGTTGAAAGCTCAGAAAATAGCAGAGATAAAATCTCTAAAAATCTATTTTCTGGGTTTTTCATTATATTGAGATATTCTTTAAAAATTCTTTAAAAATTTATTGATCCTTTGGTTTTTTCTAGAATTAAATATTTGATCTGGTGTATCACAGCTAAGGATAGTACCATAGTCCATAAAAACTACCCTATCTGAAACTTGTTTTACAAACTCCATCTCATGACTGACAATTATCATAGTTATTCCTGTATCTTTAAGAGATTCAATAACTGTAAGAACTTCTTTTACCATTTCGGGATCTAGAGCCGATGTAGGTTCATCAAAAAGAAGTATTTCAGGATTTCTAGCAAGAACCCTAGCTATAGCAACCCTTTGCTGTTGGCCTCCAGAAAGAGCTTGAGGGTAGTTGTTCATCTTATCCCCTAGTCCTACCATAGTTAAAAGTTCTTTGGCTTTCTCTAAAGCAGTATTTTTATTTATCTTATCTACAACTATAAGAGGTTCCATGACATTTTCTATAGCAGTTTTATGGGGAAAAAGATTAAAAGATTGAAAGACCATTCCCATTTTTTTTAAAATTTCTAATCTCTCAATTTTTTTAGGATTTCTAGTATTACATACAAGGGGATCACTAAAAATTTCTAATACTCCTGAATCTATTTCTTCTAAATCTATTAGACACCTTAGAAGGGTAGACTTACCACTACCTGAAGGTCCAATAATAGATAAAATTTCTCCCTTTTTGATATTTAATGTTATATTTTTTAAAATATTTAAATCCCCGAATGATTTGTTGATATTTTTTATTTTTATTGACATGAGATCGCCATCCTTTTTTCTAATTTTTTAAATATAAGTAGAATTAAAGTAGATAAAATAAGGTAGAATATTCCACAGATAAAAAATGGAGTTATTGTAAAGTCTCTTGTCACTAATTCCTTTGAATTTCTTAAGATTTCTGCCGTACCTATTATTGAAACTAAAGATGTATCTTTAACAAGAGCTATTGCCTCATTTGAAAGAGGTGGCAAAGCAGTCCTAAGGGCCTGAGGCAAAATTATTCTACTCAAAGTATGCCTATAGCCCATTCCTAATACTTTTGCTGCTTCATACTGACCTTTATTTATTCCTTGAATACTTCCACGGAATATTTCACATAGATAAGCAGAATAATTGATGATAAATGTAATACTTGCTGCCCCAAGTGGGGAAAGTGTTATCCCCATTACTGGCAGTCCATAGTACATGAAAAAAAGTTGTAAAAGAAGTGGAGTACCTCTAAATATCCATGTGTAGAAGGTTACAATTTTTTTTAATATTGAAATTTTAGAAAGTTCCCCTAGTGCTAAAAGTAGTCCTAAAGGGACTGAAAATAATACTGTTACAAGATAAAGTTTCAGAGTAATATCTAACCCCTTTGCGATGTAGTATATGCTATCTATCATAATTTAACTTCTCCTCCCAAACCATTTTTCATATATTTTTTTATAAGTTCCATCTTCTTGCATTTCATCTATAACTTTATCTATTTCGGCAATAAGGGTAGTGTCTTCTTTTCTTATTCCGATACCTGTATATTCAATAGCCAAAGGCTCATTTACGATTGAAAAAATATCTCTTTTTTCTTTTCTTTCTTTTTTAGTAATATAATATCTTCCAACCATAGAATCTATAACAATTGCTTGAGTTCTACCTGCTTCTAAATCTAAAAGCGCTTCTACATTAGTACCATATTTTCTTACGTTTTTTATACTCGAATATACTTTGTTTTTTTCTAGGGCAAAGTAGGAAGAACTTCCCATTTGTAAGCCGACTGTCTTTCCTGCAAGATCTGATATCCCTTTGATATCACTGCCACTTTTGGTTATAATTATTTGCTCTCCACTAAAGTAAGATTTTGAAAAACCAATTTGTTTTTTTCTATCTTTGGTGATAGTCATTCCATTCCATACCATATCTATTTTTTTACTTCTAAGTTCGAAGATGATACCATCCCAATCACAGGGCTTAAATTTAACCTGAACTCCCATTCTTTTGGCAGTTTCTTTGGCTAGATCGATATCAAAACCTACTATATCTCCATTTTCTCCTCTAAACCCCATGGGAGCAAAGGTATCGTCTAATCCCACAGTAAAATATCCATCTTTTTTTATTTTTGTTAAAGTATCTTTTTGTCCCATTGAAAATGCAAAAGATTGTACACCAGCTAATATTAAAATTAATGTTATAAATATTTTTTTCATAAATAAATCCTCCTTAGGTTATTATTATTATTATTATTATTATTGTTGCTGTAATCATTTTATCTCCGGAAAATAAAAAAGCCATCTAGAATATCTAGATGGCTAAACAACAGTGTGAGTTTAACGTTTAAATCATCATAGATAAGAACCAAGTTTTTTTGAAAAACAACATGGATCTGTAACTATGATTAAATCATAATACAAATCCTTATCGATGATGATGATGATGTACTGTAATAAAACTTGAAAATGATTTGTTAAACATTAGACTTTCCTCCTGTATGATTTTTTATTATAATACACCTAAAAAAAAGATATGTCAACAAATAAATTAAATTTCGTTGGAACTTTTTTTCAATATTTCATATATTTTATCTATATTTAGTGAGCTACGAAGGGTCTTCTCCCACTTGTCATACTCATCTGTTTTGAACTTTTCAAAATCAAAATAATCATCTATAGGTTCTAATCCTTTAGATATTCTAATATTATTTATAAAAGTTCTGGTGAAAATCGAATTATCAAAAACTCCGTGGATATAGGTAGCAAGGATATTATTTTTTAAAACTCCTAAATTTGGTTTATTTTCAAAGATAGAACTCTCATTTGAGTCAGTAACTCCTTGATGAATTTCATATCCAGAAACGTTGCAACCCATACAGTTTTTTAAAAGTCCTGTACTATGAGTTATTTTTTCAGTAGTTTGGAATGTCTGTTTTTCTTTTCTCATGGTAGTTGTGATATCTAAAAGTCCTAATCCTTTTATTACTTTATCTTTTGATTCAATCATATGTGGATCTAAAATTTCCTGACCTAAGATTTGGTAACCCCCACAAATTCCCACAATAATTTTACCTTTTTTACTCTGTTCAATGATAGTTTTGTCTATTCCTAATTCTTTTAATTTAATAAGATCTTGAATGGTGTTTTTACTCCCAGGGATGATGATGATATCAGCTTCACAAATCTCAGATTTTGAAAGGGTGAAATTAAGGCTCAAATCTTTGTAGTATGAGAGAGCATCAAAATCTGTATAATTTGACATCTTATCTAATCTAATTACTGCAATATTTAGGTCACTTTTTTCTTGTGTTTTACCAAATTTCTGTGTGAGAATATCTTCTTCCTCAATATTTAGAGGCACCCAAGGGATAACTCCTAAAACAGGTATATCTATTCCTTCTTTTAGGAGACGATTTGTTAGGTCTTCTATTCCAGGCATCAAAAGATCTATATCACCTCTAAATTTATTGATGATAATTCCCTTTATTCTTTTTCTATCTTTTTCATCTAACATAAGGACAGTACCGTAGAGGGAAGCAAAAACTCCACCTCTTTCAATATCTCCTACAAGAATAACAGGAGAATCAATTAATTCTGCCATGCCCATATTGACAAGATCTACATCTCTAAGATTCATTTCAGCAGGAGAACCCCCTCCCTCTAAAACACCTATGTCAAAATTGTTTTCAATAATTTTATAGTTTTTTAAAGCAATGGATTTGAAAAATTCTGTATTTTTAAAATATTCCTTAGCGTTCATATTTTTGTAAGGAATTCCCTCAATGATGATTTGAGAATCGTTATCGGAGTTTGGTTTCATTAGGATAGGATTCATGTATGCCCGAGGTGGAGTATTGCAAGCTTCTGCCTGTACAACCTGAGCTCGTCCCATCTCTAATCCATCTTCATCGATATATGAATTGAGAGCCATATTTTGAGATTTATAGGGTGCTACTTTATTTCCATCTTTATAAAAAATTCTAGCTAAACCAGCTACGATTACACTCTTTCCTGTAGAAGAACCAGTTCCTTGAATCATAATTTTTTTGTGTTTCATAATTTTATTCTCCTTTTCGCTTATGCGAAAGTATAGGGGATAACTCCTACTTCTCCCCAGAAAAATCTAGTGGATTATGTAGTTTTATAACTTTTATAGTGGGGGACCATATGGGTATTTAAACCATTCCCCTTTTAATTAAAGTGTGCATATAGCGGATATAATTTTCTATATTTTAACATTTTTCAATAGAAATCACCACTGAAAAAATTCATAGAAAAATTGAAATTCTAAAAAAAAGCGAATAAAAAATAAAGGATAATTAAATTAGAATGCTAAAAAATGTAGTTCTCTAGAATCTATTAATTGCTTTTACTATTATCTCTATAATTATGATATAATACTAGTTGTTAAAAAATAGAATAAGGAGATGGTGATGATAAAAAAAAATGGGTTAGGTCTTGGTTTAACTATAATTTTACTTGTTGTAGCTATATGGATCTCTAAAAAGTTTGGATGGAATGAAATAAATACGGCATTAATCTTAGGAATAGTCGTAGGGAATTTATTCTTAGGGGCAAAAGCATATAAGTTTTATCCTGGATTTAATTTTGCCAACAAAAAAATCTTACCCATAGCAATCACGTGTTTGGGAGTAAAAATAAACTACATAGTTTTACTAGATTTAGGAATTAAAATTATAGGGTTTGTATTTTTAATAGTTTTGATGTTATTATTTACAGCTAAGTATGTAGCTAAATTTATGGGAGAAAAAGAAGAGTTTGGACTAATATTGGGGTCTGGAGGAGTAGCATGTATAGCAGGATCTTCAGAGGTACTAGGACAGCCAGAGGAAGAGTTTGCCATGGCTATTATTGTTATGAATATTTTGGGATTGACAGCAATGGTCATCATGCCTAGTATAACTAGATTTTTAGAATTTGACGCTACCCAGTCTGCTCTCTATATAGGAGGAACTCTGAGTTCATTTATTCATATAATACCTGCCGCTTATAGTATTGGAGAAAATTCTTTGGGATTAGCACTCCTAATAAAAACAGGGAAATTATTATTTTTCCCATTGATTTTAATTTATATTGCAGGGGTAAAACAGAAAAAAAATGTAGATGGAAAAAAAATAGAATCAAAAAAAATAAAATTACCATTTTTTGTCAAAGGATTTATGGCTGTAGGAGCTTTCTTTACACTTTTAGAATATGGGGTAGAAAAAATAGATCTACAGTGGTATATAGAGGGAGTTAAATATTTAAAGCTCATATTTAGTTATACGTTTAAATATTTATTGATGTTTGCACTGATTGGAATAGGTGGAAAGATAAACATAAAGACTTTATTAATTAATGGGAAGAGACTGATCATGTATTCAATGGTACTTATGGTGGTACAATTAATATTAGGGGCAGGATTGGTAAAAATGTTTTATTAAGTAAAATGGAAAAAATCTAAAATTATAAAATCAATCATAAACATAAATAGAAGGAGTAATAAAATATGAGAGAAATAAAAGAAATGTTAGTTTTGAAAGCTGAGATTGAAAATAGAGGTACAAGGTTGGATGCTTTTTTAAGTGAACAAATAGAAGGATTTACAAAGTCATATACACAAAAACTTATAGAAGACGGGTTAGTAGAGATTGTGGATAAAAATAAAACACGTCCTGGAAATAAATTAAAGGGGAATGAGGAGATAAAAGTAACTATATTAGAAGATGAAATTCTAGATGTTGTTGCAGAAGATATTCCATTAAATATAGTATATGAAGATGAACATATTGTAATAATAAATAAAAAACCAGATATAGTAGTTCACCCAGCAGCAGGACATCATAGTGGGACGCTAGTAAATGCAATAATGTATCATATAAAGGACTTATCTACTATAAGTGGAGTAGTTAGACCAGGGATAGTTCATAGATTAGATAAAAATACTAGTGGACTTATTATTGTAGCAAAAACCAATGAAGCACATCTTAGATTAACAGAGATGTTTAAAGATAAAACTATAAAGAAAACATATCTTGCTATATGTAAAGGGAATTTTAAAACTAAAGAAGGAAGGTTAGAAAACTTAATAGGTAGAGATAGTAAAGATAGAAAAAAAATGACTGTTGTTAGAGAAAAGGGAAAAACAGCTGTAACAAATTATAAAGTAATAAATGAAGTTGAATACTTTAGTTTATTAGAGGTAGATTTAGAAACCGGAAGAACTCATCAAATAAGAGTACATATGAAATATTTAAATCACTCAATATTAGGAGATGACGTATACGGGAAAGCTTCTAAAAAAGCAGATAGACAGATGTTACATGCATATAAATTAAAATTTGATCATCCTGTTACAGGGGAAAAACTGGAAATTATAGGAGATCTACCTGAAGATTTTAAAAAGGTAATGAAAGATTTAGGATTAGAATTTAACGGATAGATGACTCCTTCTAGACCTCACCTCTAACTCCTCTCCTAACGTAGGAGAGAAGAATCTTTAAAGATATTGAAGTGTGGATAATTTGAAGAGTAAAAATATTAAGACAACTAGGGATGGATTCTCTAGTTGTTTTTTTGTTTGGATTACAGACCTCACCTCTAACTCCTCTCATGACATTTATAAATTTCTTTTTATTTATAAGAAATTTATAATATTCGTCAGATCGTAGGAGAGGAGAATTTTTTAAAAAAGTCAAAGTGGGGGTATATTGCTATATATATTTTAAAAGAAAAGAAGTTGAAAAAGTGTTAGAATGAAAATAGAGATGTGAAGTAAGGGGGTAGTGACATAAAATTTATAGAGAGAGTTTATATATATAGAGAAAATGAAACAGAGTATAATTTTGATGATCTTTTACTAGAGAAAAACACGAAAATACAT
>NZ_JBATVM010000055.1:0-29982 GCF_049671765.1 Psychrilyobacter sp. | reverse complement strand
AATATAAGCCATTGTTAAAAATGTAGTTACTCCAGCGATTACCTCTTGTTTTATATTTGTTCCGTGTTTTTCTAATTTAAAAAAATCCATTTTTTTCTCCCTTGTAATTTTTTTTATAAAAAAAATTAAACCCCATGTAATATAAATATACAAGGGGTTTATTAGTTACATTTTATCACAAAATATTTCTAAAAAATTTATGAAAGTGATTGCAATCAATTACCCCCATAATAAGTCATTTACGGTGACTTGTAGAAACTTCCAACCAAATTATGAAATTATATGGGTTTAATATTTTTAAAATATTAATTCTACTACAGATAGTGCAACAATTATCCACATAGTAGGTTTTACTTTTTTTACATTTCCTGATAAAACTTCTATAATTGCATATGAAATAAATCCAAATGTAATTCCAGTACTAATACTATATGTCAAAGGCATTAGAATTATTGTTAAAAATGCTGGGATAGCAATTTCTATTTTATGTAAATCAATATCTATAAGGTTTTTAAACATATATACCCCAACAATAATAAGTGCTGGTGCTGTAGCAAATGCAGGAACTATTCCTATTACAGGAGTAAAAAACATAGCTAAGAAAAATAATATTGCTGTTGTAGCAGATGTAAGACCTGTTCTTCCACCTTCTGCTATTCCAGAAGCTGATTCTATAAATGTAGTAGTAGTACTAGTTCCTAGTAATGACCCTATTACAGTAGCTGCTGCATCGGCCTCTAATATTTTACTTACATTTTCAATTTTTCCTCTTTCATCTATCATCTCAGCTTCACTTGTACAAGCTACAATAGTTCCTACTGAATCAAATAAGTCTACAAACATAAATGAAAATATCGGTCCAATCATAGATATTTTCAAGGCTCCTAATATATCTAATTTAAAAGCTATAGGAGCTATACTTGGAGGAGTAGACATTATTCCATTTGGTAATTCTACATATCCCAAAATTATTCCTACTATAGTTATTGTAACTATTCCTATTAAAATACTACCCTTTACTTTTTTTATTTCTAGGGCTCCCATGATTATAAATCCTGTTAAACCTAAAATTACAGTTGGAGTTAAAGGTCCTAATCCTACTAAAGTTGCTGGATTATCTATAATTAATCCTAAGTTTCTTAACCCTATAAATGCAATAAATAATCCTATACCTGCACCTACTGCAAGTTTAAGGTGGTGAGGAATAGCCTCTATTATTTTTTCTCTAAATCCAGTCATTGTAAGTAATAAGAATACCATCCCTGATACAAATACTACCCCTAGAGCTACATTCCAAGTTACTCCCATTCCAAGGACTAAAGTATATGCAAAGAAAACCGCAAGCCCTATTCCTGGTGCCATAGCTAATGGAGCATTAACCCAAAGAGCAGTTATCATAGTTCCTGTAAATGCTGCTAAGCAAGTAACGGTAATTAGTGCTCCTTTATCCATCCCAGTTTCGCCTAATATCCCTGGATTAAGAAATATAATATAAGCCATTGTTAAAAATGTAGTTGTCCCAGCTATTATTTCCTGTTTTACATTTGTTTTGTGTTTTTTCAATTTAAAAAAATCCATTTTTTCTCCTATTTTAATAATATAATTGTTAAAATTATAAAAACCCCATGTTCTACACAAGGGGTTCATTACTTATAATTCAATCATACCTATTAAAAAAACTTTTGAAAGTTTTAAAAAAATCATGGGGAAATTACAATTAATTAACCCCATAGTAAGTCATTTGCGGTGACTCGTAGAAACTCTCAACCAATTATGAGAATATATGGGTTTAAATATTTAATAACTAATATTACAATAATTTAATTAGCAATGTCAAGAATTTCTTTTTTCAATCCTATCTTTTTTATTAAATAACATCCTGAAAATTCTATCTTATTTCCATCTAAAATCTCTCTAGATCTCTTGTAATCTGTAGGATTTATACGTAGTGATAAACCACAACTAGACGTTATCTCCCTAGGAACAGGAATTATTCTTATATCTAAACTTTCTTCTTTTAATAACTTTTCACTCTTTATAGCCATATGAGTAGACTCAAAGGAGATAAGGTTAAATTCTTCTATTTTTTTCATACTACCCTCTCTCGCCTGTCGGCACTCTCCCATGGCGACGAATATTAGAAATAACTTGTAAATAAAAGTAATTTCTAAATGTCGATAGGGAGAGAGATTTTAATTTTTCTTCTACGGTCTTACTAATTTATCTGCACCTTGCAGTCTTTCCATAATAGTATACATGTTAGTTACCTCTCCTACTGCTAATTTATCTCCTAAATTATAGTAGTTAAGACATGTTCCACAAGTTAGTATTTCTATTCCCATTCCTTCTAATGTTTTAATATCCTCTAGTGTAGGAGCGCCTTCTACTGTCAATTTAGCGCCTCCATTATAAAATAAAACCGTAGTTGGCATGGTATCCATCTCAGTCAATGTATAGATAAATCCCTTCATTAATACGTCTCCTAATTCATCGATTCCTTCTCCCATCTTATCTGAAGAGATCGCTATAACCATCTTTTTATTTGATGCGGCATCATTTGAAACAATAACAGTTCCACCTTCACCCTTAGTAATTACTACTCTATACTTGTGTTCCTCTATTTTTTCACTGCTAGATTCTAATCCCATCTCTCTAGCCATTTTCAGTAAATTTTCCATAGAAGACACATTGTCTACCATTGTTTCTACATGACCATTTTCCTCTATATTTTTTAAAGCTTTTTTTGTTTGAATTACAGGTAATGGACAAGCCAATCCCATAGCATCTATTTTTATCAAAATTAATCACTCCTTATTATTACCCTTTCTCGTTCCTTGGATATTCTCTCTCTTTACATCGTAAAATTTATATTTACTAAAAAGAAATTTTTGTATTTATCAATCGGGAGAAAGACCTATATTTTAATCTTTCAATCTCTACTTTGGTTTCTCTTTTTTAAGGGAGAAACCTCGAAGGAAGAAGGTCTATACTAATACCCTTGTATTATCTATCCTCTTAGTTACTCCTACTTTGTCTAAATGTTCTAAATAAGCAACTAAATATTTTCTACTAGTTTCTATCTTAACTTTAACATCAGGAAGAGCTATCTCATTACCGCCTTCTCCTAGCTCTTTTATTACCATCACTAGATTAGTATAATCTGAATCTAAAAGGAATACGTCCTTTTCTATGAATTTTAATTTTCCTAACAATACCATCATATCAAAAACTCTCTTTAACTCTTTTGGATCACCAGCTAATTTTGACAGTTCCTCATATTTAGGAGGCTTATAGGAATTGTTTCTATATGTTTTTAAGATCATTTCTTTAATTTTTTCTTGACTCCCACTTAATTTTATCTCAAAATCGAAAAGTGAAACTAAACTAGAATTTACTTTAATAACTTTATCATCCTCTAATTTTGATAAAATTTCTAAATAATTTTTATTTTTAAATTTTTTCGAAAAAACCTTATTTCTAAGGGTAGAAGTATTTTCTCCTATAAGGAGTGGATTTTTACTATGAAACTCCTCTAAGATAGCTAGAAGTTCTTCTTTTTTACCTTCTAAATAATTTTTGTGCATATATATGATTTCATTTAAAGCTGTTAACTCTAAAACTTCTTTGTTTTTAACCAATTTTTCTAAAGATTCGGTAATATCTTCACCACTTCCAAAGTTTAACTTTATATCTTCAAAAGTTGGATATTTAGAACTTAATTCTTCAATTACACTAGATAATTTAATACTGTTATCGTTTTTTCCACCCTTTAATGTTTCAATTAATTTTTCATCAAATCTTTTAGCTTTTGTAGCTAATGGATTTAGGATGGTTATTCCTCCAATTGTAAACATAGGGGAATAATTACGAAGTATTCCTAGATCTCCAGTAAACCCTACTAATTCCTTTTCTAAGATTAATTGAGCATATCCACTGTCTCCAGCTTTTAATTCCTGTTGATCCAATAATTTGATTCTACAGATGATCTCTTTAGTCCCATGATGAAATCTAACCCTTTGATTATTCTTTAAAACTTTTTTATTAGAAGATAGATAGTTTATCTCTACATCCATAAGTCTAGTAACAGAAAGAGCATTAGGAGTAGCTACTACACTTCCCCTCTTTATATCTTCCTTATCTATTCCTGCAAGGTTTATAGCGCATCTATTACCTGCACTAAGAGTATCTACACTTATACCATGGTTTTGTATCCCTCTGATCTTAGCTACCCTATCACCTGGATATATCTGCAATGAGTCTCCGACGTTTAGGTCTTTCCCCTGAGATGTTCCTGTAATAACTGTCCCAAAACCCTTTACACTAAATGATCTGTCCACTGACATTCTAAAAACTATTTTTTCTTGTTCCTCATTTTTGATAGCCTTTACTAATTCATTCAATGAATTTTTTACATCTTGATAAGAACCTGGATTATCTATCGAAGTTTCAATCATAGGAGCCCCATTTAAGAAACTTCCTCCTAATTCTTCTTCTATTTCATGTCTTACTTCTAGCACCCTTTCTTTACTTGCTTTGTCACACTTAGTTATAACTATAACTCCGTGATGAATTCCTAAAAGTCGAACTATGTCAAAATGCTCACGAGTCTGAGGCATGATCCCATCATCGGCAGCTACTACTAACATAACTATATCTATTCCTGTTGCTCCTGCCATCATATTTTTTACAAATTTCTCATGTCCGGGTACATCTATTATCCCAACTTTTTCCTCTTCTAAATTTAGGTAACTAAATCCTAAATCTATGGAGATCCCCCTCTTTTTTTCCTCAGGTAATCTATCTGTATCTACCCCTGTAAGGTTTTTTATTAACGTAGTTTTACCATGATCTATATGTCCTGCCGTTCCTATTACTATACTCATATTTTATCAATTCCTTTACTTAAAATTTCATATATGTCATTCATGTCATTTTCATTTAAAGTTTTACAATCAAAAACTAATTTTCCGCCTTGAATTCTCCCAACTATAGATAGTAAATTATTTCGAAGAGTTCTCTCTAATTTAACAATACTATGACCTTTATAAGATAATGCTACTCCAAAACTATCCATAAGTTCTGTAGGCATAGATCCTCCTCCAATCATTGCACTAGTCTCCACTAAATCCACTTCTAAAGTTTCTAAAGGTTTTAATTTGCCATATAAAATATGAGCTCTTTTCTCAACCTCGTCTTTTCCCTCTAATATCATTTTTAGAGTAGGAATATTTTTTATAGCTTCTGCTTCATCTAAATATTCTCTCAAAGTAACTTCCAAAGCAGCTATAGTTAATTTACTAACTCTTAAAGTACGTAAAAGGTTATTTCTTTTCATTTTTTCAATATATTGTCTTTTCCCAACTATGATTCCAGCCTGAGGACCTCCTAAAAGTTTATCTCCACTAAATGTGACTACATCTATACCAGATCTTAAACTTTCTTGAACTGTTGGTTCTTTCTTATATCCATATTTAGCGAAATCTATTAATACACCACTACCTAAGTCTTCAATAGAAATTAATTTTTTATCTCTAGCCAACTTAGATAATTCTTCATTTTTAACTTCCTTAGTAAATCCCATAATCTTATAGTTAGAAGTATGTACTTTTAGGAGTGCTTTAGTTTCAGGCGTTATAGCCTCTAAATAGTCCTTCTTGTGAGTTCTATTAGTAGTTCCTACCTCTATTAGCTTAGAACCACTGTATTCCATTATAGCAGGGATTCTAAAGGACCCACCTATTTCTACTAATTCTCCTCTAGATACAATTACTTCACTATTCTTTGTTAGTGTATCCAAAACTAATAATACTGCTGCGGCATTATTATTTACTACTAAAGCACCTTCTGCTCCTGTTATATCACAAATTAATTTTTCAATATGAGAATATCTACTTCCCCTTTTCCCAGTAGGGATATCATATTCTAAATTATTATAGTTACTAGCTATGTTGACTATGTTTTTCACACTATTTTCCATTAATTTAGATCTTCCTAGATTAGTATGAATTATAGTTCCTGTAGCATTTATTACTCTTTTAAGGTTCAATTGATTCTTTGATTCGATTAATTTTATTATCTTATTGGTGATTTTTAATTTTAGTTCTTCTTTCCCTATTTCCATGTCTTCGAATTTTTTACTTAAGATTTCATCTCTATAGAAAGAAATTCCTTCTCTAATAGATTTAATTAGAATATTGTATGGAACAGAATCTTTATATGATTCTAATTTTTCACTTATTAAAAATTCATCTACTTTTGGTAGATTTGATAACAATTTTTTCACTTTTAACCCCCATTTTATTGATTAGATAACTTTCATTCTAAATGTACTTTTTTTCATGACTTCTCCTACAAGACTAGACTTTATATCTAGTTCCTCTAAGTCAGCTAAAAGTTTATCGGCATCTTCATTTGTTACACTTATTAGTAATCCTCCAGAAGTTTGCGGATCAAATAGTATCTCTTCCATAGGGAATGAAATCCCCTCTAAAACAACTTTATCTCCTAGATGTTTTCTATTTTTTTGTCCTGCAGATGTAATCAAGAATTCTTCTGCATATTCATAAGCTTCCTCAATATAAGGTACCTTTTTACTATCTATTACTATACTGATTTCATCATTAAGCATCTCAGATAGATGTCCTAAAAATCCAAATCCAGTTACATCTGTACAACCATTTACTTGATAGTTTTTCATCTTTTCAGCTGAATATTTATTTAATGTTTCCATAAGTTTTATTGCTTCTTTATAAGAACGCTCATTGGCTTCTCCTACATTATGAGCTGTAGTAACAATTCCGATTCCAAGGGGTTTTGTTAAAATTAATTTATCTCCTATTTTGCATCCATTGTTAGCTATTACCTTATCAGGATGTACTACTCCTGTTACAGATAATCCATATTTTGGATTTTCATCATTAACAGAATGTCCTCCACTTAAAATCCCACCTGATTCCATTACTTTTTCAGCTCCACCACGTAAAATATCACCTAATATATTAGGATCTAATTTCTCTGGGAAACACACTATGTTCAATGCTGTAAGAACATCTCCACCCATTGCATATACATCACTAAGAGAGTTAGCTGCTGCTATCTTTCCGTATGTATATGGATCTGCAACTATGGGAGTAAAAAAGTCTAGCGTTTGAATTAAGGCCATATCCTTACTTACCTTATATACTGCAGCATCGTCAGCACTATCGAATCCAATAAGTAGATTCTCGTCATATGCTTTTGGAATATGAGCTAATACTTTTGATAGAACACCCGGTCCTATTTTAGAAGTTCAGCCACCACCACTGCAAAATTTTTCAAATTTGTTCATCTTATTACCTCCCATATTTTTTACCATTTTACCATTTTTCCCATGTTTATTCAATGTAAGAGTGAAAGTTAAACTAAATTAAAATTAAAAAAAATTATCCACATATTACCAAAGTAATTTTTTAATTACTTTGATAATATACAAATAATTTTTATAAAGTTTAAATCTATCTATCTTTAAATAATTTTTTAAATTCCCCATACCCTTCTTTTTCTAAATCTTCTACAGGGATAAATTTAAGAGATGCTGAGTTCATACAGTACCTAAGACCTGTAGGCTCGGGACCATCGTTAAATAGATGTCCCAAATGAGCATCTCCATCCTTACTTCTAATTTCTATTCTCTTTTGAAAAAGTTTGGTATCATCTTTTTTTATAATATTTTCTGGAACTAATGGTTTGGTAAAACTAGGCCATCCTGTTCCAGATTTATATTTGTCTATAGAACTAAAAAGCACTTCTCCAGAGATAAGATCTACATAGATTCCATCTTTTTTATTGTCCCAATATTTATTGTTAAATGGCGGTTCTGTAAATTCTTCCTGTGTTACCTTAAACTCTAAATCTGTTAATTTTTTCTTCAATTCATACCACCCCCAATCTTTTCTACCTTTTCCCCAAATTTCATCTAAAAATTTATCCCTTCCAGATCTATTCCTATAATATTTATATTTCAATGAATTTTTCTTATAATAATCTTGGTGATACTCCTCAGCTTCATAAAAAGTAACAGCAGGCAAGATAGGAGTAACTATTTTATTTTTATATACCCCTCTTTCTCCTAAATTTTTTTTAGATAACTCTGCATTTTTTCTTTGATCCTCGTCAAAATAAAATATTGCTGTAGTATACCCATGTCCCCTGTCTACAAATTGTCCCCCTGAATCTGTTGGATCTACCTGTTTCCAATAGATTTTCAAAAGTTCTTGATAAGTTATTTCATATGGATTAAACATAACTTCTACAACTTCTATGTGCCCTCCAGAACCATAGTTATTATAGGTTGGGTTGGTGGTAGTTCCTCCTGCGTATCCTGATACTACAGACTTAACTCCATTTATCTTTTCAAAGGGCTCCTCCATACACCAAAAACACCCCCCTGCAAAGAGAGCTTTTTCATACTGGGCTCCATACATAGTAAGACTCATTAGAATGATTAATAGCATTATTAATTTTTTCATAATTATCCTCTCCTTTAATAGGTTTTATTAATTTAGAATAATAATATAATTTATTTAATGTCTAATATATTAGATACTAAAAAAAAGAAAAATCCCTTTAAAATAATTTATTAAGAATTTCTCTTTCAAACTACAAGTATGATATTATTAGAAGTACAAAATCTATAATTTTAGGAGTATTTAATTATGAAAAAAAATATTGCTCTCCTTGCAGGAGGAAAAAATTCTCGAATGGGTGGATTCACCAAATCTTTTTTAAAATTTGAAAATGAATTTTTCTTCCAAAGAGTTTTAAAAGAGTTTAGTAATTTTGATAGAATAACTATAATATCCAATGAAAAAAAGATCTATAAAGAATATCCAATTGAAATATTTGAAGACCTTGTAAAAGACAAAGGACCCTTAGGTGGTATCTATACAGCTCTTTCATCTATCAACGATAGTTGTTTTATTGTAGCTTGTGATATGCCCTTTTTAAACCCAAAAAAAATCCTAAATTTCTATAATGACTTAGCTGATTATGATGCTGTAATTCCTTTATACAAAGGACGTCCTCAACCTCTCTGTGCTCTTTATAATATAAGTATTCTTAAATATATAAAAGAAGCTATAGCTGACGATGACCTCAAAATAATGATTCCTCTAAAAAAAGCTAATATTAAATTTGTAGAGATAGATGACGATAAGTTATTTGTAAATATAAATACCCCAGAAGAATATGACACATTAACTCTTTAAATTCTTTTTATTTCCATAAATAAAAAAGAGAAAGGATTTTTGAATAAGATGAGAATAAATATCAAACAAAAATGGAAAGATAAATAAAAGGAGATATTAAAAATGAATTTAGAAATTAAAAAATTTGATGAACTAACACCAATAGAAGTATATGAAATATTAAGAGTAAGATCGGAGGTTTTTGTAGTAGAACAAAATTGTGTCTACAATGATGAAGATGGAAAAGATATAGAATCTATTCATATTATGATAAAGAAAAATGATAAAATCATTGCCTATCTGAGAGTTATAAAGCCAGGGATTTCATATGATAATGCTTCTATAGGTAGAGTATTAGTGACCCCTGAGTCAAGAAAAATGGGTTTAGCTAGAAAAATTGTTTGTGCTGGAATGGATTATATAATCAATAACTGGAATGAAGAAAAAATAACCATAGGAGCAGAAGATTACCTAAAAAAATTCTATAAAAGTTTAGGTTTCAAAGTAGTTTCTGAGGTTTATTTAGAGGACGGAATCCCCCATGTGAAGATGACTTATAATAAGAGATAAACTTTTTTTATTATTAAAAAATTCACTTTACACATTTCTTAATTAAGTATATAATAATATTAAATGTGATTTTTTAATAATTTAGGAGGAAATATGAACATAAAATTAAGTTCAGTTAAGGAATTAAGAAAGCTTACTCTACAGGCCATTGTAGACCTTTATGAAAATGGGATATTATTAGAAGAACTTACTAAATTGCCTAAAATGCTATTAAGTGGTGAACAACCTACCTATAGAGATTCAATTTATAGAGAAAGAGAAATTTTAAAACAGAGAATAAAGGTATATTTAAATTTAAACATATCTAAAGTTAGAGACATGGAACTTTTTGAGTTGTTAGATATTTTAAAAAAGAAATTCAATTGTGAAAAAATTCCTATGGAGTATGAAGGAAGAGACCATGCCGTTGAAGTAATTGAAGAAGCATGTGATCAATGTCCAAGTGGTCAATACTACGCAACAGATCTTTGTAGAAATTGTATAGCTCATTCTTGTGAAGCAATATGCCCTAAAGACGCAATTACATTCTCTAACGGAAGAGCTATAATAGATGCAGAAAAATGTGTTGGTTGTGGACTTTGTGAAAAAGCCTGCGATTATTCTGCAATAGTTAAATTATCAAGACCTTGTGAGAAAGCCTGCGGTGTTGGAGCTATAAAAGCTGATAAAAAAGGAGTAGCAAGTATAGATAGAACTAAGTGTGTTTCATGTGGTGCCTGTTACGCTGCCTGCCCATTTGGTGCTATAGAATCCCCTACCCATCTAATCGATGTTGTACCTCATATTAAAAATGGAAATAAAGTTGTTGCAATGTTTGCACCTTCTATAATTGCACAATTTGGTGTAGGCATTACTTTAGAAAAAATAAAGTCATTATTTTTAGAGCTTGGGTTTGCTAAATCAATAGAAGTAGCATTAGGAGCAGATATTGTAATCGATGAAGAGGCTCGTGAAATGGAAGTAAGAGAGGAAAAAATGACTACCTCTTGCTGCCCATCTTTTTATGAATATATAAAACTTCATCAGCCTGATATGGCAAAATATATATCACATGTAGACTCTCCTATGATGGCTTTGGCTAAACAATTAAAAGAGGAAAATTCTGAATATAAAATAGTATTTATAGGACCTTGTACTGCGAAAAAAGTAGAAGCTGCAAAATATGATATAGTAGATAACGTATTAACCTTTACAGATGTCTTATCATGGACAGATGCTAGAGGAATTGATATTAAAACTTTAGCGAGTGATAAAATCGAAGGAAGTTATGATGGTTGGAATTTTGCTAAAAGTGGAGGAGTTGCACAAGCTGTTGTAAATAAATGCGGAAAAGAACTTCAATTAATTCAAATGAACGGAATTAAAGAAGGGGCTGAAGCCTTTAAACAATTTAGATTAGCTAAATCAAATACCTTATTAGAAGGTATGGGATGTAAAGGTGGCTGTGTATGTGGCCCAAGTGTAATTCAAAAACCTCTTGTAGCCAAAGCAATGCTTACAAAATTAAAGAGATAAATCTAAATAAGAAGAAAAATGGGTGACTTATAAGTAATTTTTTTACTTGAGTCACCTTTTATTATATTCTTATTTTAAGTTAAACAGTTAATTAGAGTAAAAATGATAAATGATTTTATTTTGAAAATTAAAAAGAGTAAATTGTCCCATATAAATTTTTAAACCGTGCCCTAGAGCTCTCATAATAAACCCTATACTTGTTGTAGTTTTCCCATTACCCGTGTATACATGTATATATTCCCTCCGAATATTCTATTATCTCCTCAATAATTCCATCCGAAGACAACCCTGAACTTTGTATGGCATCTTCTAAACTTACATTTTTAGAAAACATACAAGAGTTGCACTTTAATTCGAATTTTTCAAAAATTTTAGTAACAAAGGGATATTCTCTAAAAAGGTCTTGAATATTCATTTTTAAAAACTGATTTTTGTCCATCACAATATTTCTCTCCTTAATATTTTGAACTTCTAAGTTTTTTTCAAAGAAAAACTGATTTTTAAATCAGCTTTTCTTATTACTATTATACTTATTAACCCTCTATTTTTTTTACAATTTTAGTAATTACATTATTTAGTGATTCATATGTAGTTCCTGATTTTTTAGAAAAAATATATGGTTTTCCTTCATCTCCAGTCTCTACCATCTCTGAAGTTAGTGGTATCTTCCCTAAAAAATCTATATTCATATCTTTAGATACCTTTTCTCCACCACCACTTTTAAAAATATCTATTCTTTCATCACAATGAGGACATATAAATCCACTCATATTCTCTACTATTCCTAAAACTGGCATATTTACTAATTTAGAAAACTTTATAGATTTTCTAGAATCCAAAATAGCGACATCTTGAGGAGTTGTTACTATAACACTTCCATCTACTTTTCCTAAAGTCTGAGCAACAGTAAGAGATTCATCTCCCGTTCCAGGAGGTAAATCTACTACAAGATAATCTATATCTCCCCAATTTACATCTCCTAAAAGTTGTTTTATTGCTCCTGTTTTTGCAGGTCCTCTCCAAATAATCGGATCATCGGAATCTTTTAGATAAAAACTTAAAGAAACTACTTTTAAATTTTCATTAATTTTTAATGGTTCCCTTACCGAAGATAATTTTTTTCCCTCAACACCTAACATAATTGGAATATTTGGTCCGTGTAAATCTGCATCCAAAAGACCAACTTTTTTCCCAGACATTGCAAGGCCATAAGCTATATTTGTAGAAAGAGTTGATTTCCCTACTCCTCCCTTTCCGCTCATTACAACGATTTTATGCTTTATTCCTTTAATATTTTTTTGTATTCTAGCATCTTCTTCTTTGATTTTTTTCATTGTTTGTGGATTCATCTTTAAAACATCTCCTTTTATTCCTTAATTTTCTTTAAATTACACCCTTTTTTATGTGCATATGCACAAGACGAATATACTCCTTTTTTAAAAATTTGTCAATAAATAATGAATAGAAATACGAGATTGGTTTGTAAAATGATTAATTATATGCTAATATTAATGGTAGTTTAAAGTGGAAAAGTCTGTTATTTTAAAGGCGTTAACTACAATAAAAAGTTTACTTAAATAATTCAAATAAATAAAATATATGGAAGGTGGGGAAATGAAGATAATTTCAATTTTAAATCAAAAAGGTGGAGTAGCTAAGACTACATCAACACAAAATATAGCCGCAGGCTTACATGCTCTAGGAAAAAAAGTTTTAGCTATTGACTTTGATCCACAGGGAAACTTAACCTCTGGTTTTGGTCTAGACAAAAGAAATTTAGATTATACAGTATACGATCTCCTAAAATCTAAGTCTTTTGGAGCTAGTAAATTAAATTTTAAAGATATTGCTATCAAAACTTCATTTGCCGATATTCTTCCAACTAATATAAAAATGTCAAAAGTCAATCTAGAATTAGGAGGAGTTCCTGGAAAAGAAAGTTTACTCAAAGAAATTTTAAAAGATGTGTATGGATATGACTATGTTCTTATCGACTGTCCTCCTAGTTTAGATACCCTTACATTCAATGCTCTTATGGCATCTCACGAGGTATATATTCCAGTTCAGACAGAATTTTATGCACTAGAAGGAATCGTAGAACTTATGGATACTATAGATGTCGTAACTCAAAGAATGAATGATGATCTTAGAATCGGTGGGATTTTTGCTACCATGGTAGATTCTAGATCAAAGCTTCATATTGAAGTTATTGGGCAGTTAAAAGAATTCTTCGGTGATAATATGTTTAAAACTTTAATCCGAAGAAATGTAAAAGTAGCAGAAGCATCTTCCCATGGACTCAGTATCTTTGATTATGCTCCTAGAAGTAATGGATCCAAAGATTATAAAAGTCTTTGTATTGAAATCGTTGAAAGGGAGGAGAATTAATGAGTAGATTAGGAAATAACCCTTTACTTAATAGGGGACCTAAAAAAGAAACGATAGATCTTCCAAAAGAAAAAATAGTAAAACAATATGGAAGAATGGTTCATATGCGTCACGAACTTTTAGACCAAATTGATTTTTCAGATTTGACTTTTATTAATAGACTTTCTATGGATGATTCTGAGCTAAAGGAACTAAAGGAAAGTATTAGTTCTATAGGACTCCTAAATATAATATATCTACAAGAAAAAGAAGAGGGGAAATTTAGAATTATCAGTGGACTTAGAAGAGCCAGTGCTATAAAAGAACTCTATCGAGAGGAAAAAGAAGTTAAGGCCAAGGATAGAGTAGTTATCTTTGACAAAAATACTCCGTATAGTCTTTTAGATAGTATCTCAATCGATGAAAATTTAAAGAGAAAAAATTTAACTTTACTAGAACAATCTTATAAATTTAATAAAGAAGCTGCCAGAAAAGATAAATCTATTGAAGATATAATCACTGGATATAATATCAGTAAAAAAACTTATTATAGGATAAAAAATGCTATTAACTATCCTATGGAAATAAGAGAAATTATAGAGATTTTAGGAGCAGACAAAGCTGAATTATTAAATAAAATTATCACTAAACTAAACTCAGAGAAAACTACATCGGATATTATAAAAGAATACAAAGATTTTAATAGAGATGAATTGAGAGATCTATTAAAAACTCTAAATATTTCGGAAAAACCAAAAAAAATATCTATAAAATATACTACCAAGGGATTTAATTTTTCTGTAAAGAAAAAAGTTCCTCAGGAAGTTAAAGAGTATTTTGAAAAAATTAAAGATATGATGGAAAAAGAAGATTATACTTTTATAAAATAAGTGAAATGATGCTACACCCAATTAAATATAAATTAATTATCTATATATTTAATTTTTCATAATTAAGTTTATAAATAATTAAATAAAAGTAGGTGATTAGATGAATACAATAAAATTTATACCTAGAGATCCCATTAAACCTCTTTTTGCAATAAAAATATCTCCTACATTGCAAAAGGTTTTGAACACCCTTTTTGATGAAAAAGAAAAACTAAATCTTCTAAAAAATGTTTTGGGAATAAATCCTAAAAGAGTAGTCGGATTAAAAAATGTTTTAGATGAAAAGAAAAATAACGGGACTATAGTTATAATCTATGATTATATCTATGAAAAAATAATGCCTAAATATGATATCCCATGTGATAACAATGGATTTTTTAAGTTTAAAATCTATGATATGGATTTTAACACAGATATTAATATTGAAAGTTTACTAAACAAATAAAATATATTTTAAAATCAAGGCGACTCATAAGTATTTTTTTTACTTGAGTTGTCCTTTTTTTATTAAATTTTTATCTATTTTATCCTAAAATTATTAGACGCTTTCTTACGTTTTTATCACTTTTATATGTTTTTAGTATTGACAATAATATTATATTTATGTTATGATTATTGAAATTTATAACAATAATCAATAACTCATATAAGCTAGTAATATGGTCTAGTGTCTCTACGGTTAACCTAAAATTAACCTCTATGAGTGAAAAGTAAAGGCAAGAGTCTATACTCTTCACACATAGTTTTTGTAGAAGGTGGACTGTGGCCTTTTTTTTATACCTTTTTTTAGATGTAATTAAAAAAACACTATGATCATAACAATTTAGCTTTTTATCATTTTAATTTCAATATAATTTAGGAGGTTAACTTTATGTTAAACGGAAAAATAATCAAAGAGGCTATTACCTTTGACGATGTCTTATTGGTACCACAAAAATCAAATGTCTTACCACACGAAGTGTCATTACAGACAAAATTAACTAAAAAAATTACACTAAATATCCCATTTTTGAGTGCTGCTATGGATACTGTTACGGAGTCTAAGATGGCAATTTCCATGGCACGTCAAGGAGGTTTAGGATTTATCCATAAAAACATGTCTATCGAAGATCAAGCTGCTGAAATAGATAAGGTTAAAAGAAATGAATCCGGTATGATTACAAATCCTATCATCTTACATAGAAATTCTATCTTAGCTGATGCAGACAAGATTATGGCTACCTACAGAGTTTCTGGATTACCTGTCGTAGAAGATGATGGTACATTAGTCGGAATAATCACAAATAGAGACTTGAAATATAGAAAAGATTTGAGCCAAAAAGTAGTAGAGATCATGACCTGTGAAAATCTTATTACAGCCTCTATTGGAACGACTTTAGATGAAGCCAAAGAAATTTTACTTGAAAATAGAATTGAAAAA
This sequence comes from Psychrilyobacter sp., assembly GCF_049671765.1. Lineage (NCBI taxonomy): Bacteria > Fusobacteriati > Fusobacteriota > Fusobacteriia > Fusobacteriales > Fusobacteriaceae > Psychrilyobacter > Psychrilyobacter sp. The sequence continues at coordinate 13,996 of NZ_JBATVM010000055.1, read as the reverse complement.
TTACCTATCGTAGATAAAGATAATAAATTAAAAGGACTTATTACTATAAAAGATATAGATAATTTGGAAGAATACCCAAATGCCTGCAAGGATATAAAAGGTAGATTAAGAGTCGGAGGAGCTGTTGGAATTGGAGCAGACACTATAGAAAGAGTCTCTGCATTAGTAAACGCTGGTGTTGATATAATCACTGTAGATTCAGCTCATGGCCACTCTCAAGGTGTACTTAATATGATAAAAACTATAAGAGATGAATTCCCTGAGTTAGATATCATAGGAGGAAATATAGTAACAGCCCAAGCTGCTATTGATCTAGTAGAAGCCGGGGCTACTGCTGTAAAAGTAGGGGTAGGACCCGGTTCTATCTGTACTACTCGTGTTGTAGCAGGGGTAGGAGTTCCTCAACTCACTGCTGTTAATGATGTCTACGAAGTTTGTAAAAACTTAGAAGTAGGAGTTATCGCCGATGGTGGAATAAAATTATCTGGAGATATTGTTAAAGCTCTCGCTGCTGGTGCAGACTGTGTTATGGTAGGGGGACTCCTCGCTGGTACTGAAGAAGCCCCAGGGGAAGAAGTTATCTTTAATGGTAGAAAATTTAAGGTATATGTAGGTATGGGATCTATGGCTGCTATGAAAAGAGGATCTGGTGATAGATACTTTCAAGGGAAAGCTAAAAAATTAGTTCCTGAAGGAATCGAAGGAAGAGTAGCTTATAAAGGATCTTTAGCTGACGTTATCTTCCAACTTTCTGGAGGAATCAGAGCCGGTATGGGATATTGTGGTACTCCTACAATAGAAGTTTTAAAAAGAGATGGAAAATTTGTAAAAATCACAGGATCAGGATTAAAAGAATCTCATCCTCACGATATAAATATTACAAAAGAAGCTCCTAACTACACAACATAAGAATAGAATAGTCAAAATAAAGGGGATACCGATTGGTATCCCCTTTAATATTAATAGTCGACTAAACAACCTATTACCCTTTATACCACACATAAAACGATCCAAATTCTACTAGATATTCAATAATCCCTTGGTCTTCGATAGATTCTAACATATCTATAACCTCTTCAGGATCTGCTTTTAAATTTTCCATAGTACTTTCTACTAGATCTGGCTGGGTCATCTTAAAGAAATACTCTAAAAATTCCAAAGGTCCGTCAAAAGTATCGAGGTTACCCACTATCTCTCTTAATTTAATCTCATCTAGATCAGGTGTTTTCTCAGCTATATAGATGATCATCTTTGATAGACATTCCATTTGATCTTCATCTATCTTCTCTACTATTTCATTAAAAAAATTATTAGCTCTTTCCTCATTCCAAAGTTTTTTTAATTCGATCTTTAAGTTTTCATAATTGTTTTTTCCCATTATTTCCTCCATAATTTATTCTTTTTCTTATTTTATCATAAATTTTTCTATAAATTATATATATTCAATACTGTTCATATTTTATTCCCATTTGAACAGTTATTAACTAAAAAAACAATACAATAATAAATAAACAAATAAAAATTTGACATCTATTTATATAAATGTTATTGTTGTATCAATAAAAAAAACAAAAATGGGGGTTCAAAATATGAGATCAATAATTAATATTTCTATTGTCATAATTATAAGCATAATTATAATCATAATTATAAATATAGTCAATAATATTAGTTGCGATCTTTATAGTACAAATTCCGTATAGTTTTTTTTAAAACAATAGTTTTTTAACAAAATTAATTAATTACCTAGGGAAGAGTAGTATAGGAGCAACTAAAATATTATTAGTTGCTTCTTTTTTTATAAAAAAATAATCAATTTAGGAGGGAATAGATATGATAGATACTAAAAAAATATGGATGAACGGTGAGATGGTAGATCATGACAATGCTAAAGTTCACGTTTTATCACATGTAATGCATTATGGATCAAGTTTTTTCGAAGGAATAAGAGCTTATAAAACAGAGGAAGGAACAGCTATATTTAGATTAGATGAGCATATTGATAGACTATATAATTCTTGTAAGATCTATAGAACTGAGGTTCCATATTCTAAAGAAGAGATGAAAAAAGCTATATTTGATACCATCAAAATAAACGGTATTAAAAGTGCTTATATCAGACCATTGGTATACAGAGGTTATCAAACTTTAGGTGTAAATCCATCTAGTTGTCCCGTTGATACTATGGTAGCTGCTTGGGAATGGGGCGCATATCTAGGAGAAGAAGCCCTTACTAAAGGAGTTGACGTTTGTGTATCTTCTTGGAGAAGATTAGCTCCTAATACTATGCCTACTGCTGCTAAAGCTGGTGGAAACTACTTGAGTTCTCAGCTTATAAAAATGGAAGCATTAGAAAACGGTTATGATGAAGGAATAGCACTAGACTACTCAGGGAATGTTAGTGAAGGAAGTGGAGAAAATTTATTTTTAATCTCTAATGGAAAGATATACTCTCCTCAATCAGGATCATCTGCACTTATTGGTATTACCCGTGATTCCGTAATAACAATAGCTCGTGATCTAGGTTATGAAGTTCTGGAAGAAACAATTTCTAGAGAATCACTATACACAGCTGACGAGATGTTTTTTTCTGGTACTGCTGCTGAGATAACACCAATAGCTAGTGTTGACAAAATTAAAGTTGGAATTGGGAAGAGAGGTCCTATTACAGAAAAAATACAAAAAGCATTCTTTGAAATGACAGAAGGAAAAAAACCTCAGTATAATTCTTGGTTAACTTATATAAAATAAGCAACATAATATTACATATAGATAATAATAATAATAATAATAATAAAATTAGGAGACTGACTATGAGAAGTGATGAATTAAAAAAAGGGAGCCAAAGAGCTCCCCATAGATCTCTATTAAAAGCTCTAGGGCTTATAGATGAGGAAATTAAAAGACCAATTATTGGAATAGCTGGTTCTTATAATGAAATAGTTCCAGGACACACACATCTAAATCAAATAATTGATGCAGTTAAAACTGGAGTTAGATTAGCTGGAGGAGTACCTTTAGAATTTAGCACCATAGCTGTTTGTGATGGTTTGGCTATGAATCATAATGGAATGAGCTTTTCCCTTCCTAGTAGAGAAATTATAGCTGATTCTGCCGAGATAAGTGCCATGGCTATGCCCTTTGATGCAATGATATTTATTCCAAACTGTGATAAAGTAGTTCCCGGAATGCTCATGGCAGCAGCCAGATTAAATATTCCTTCTATTTTTATCAGTGGAGGTCCTATGTTGGCCGGTATATTTAAAGGTAAAAAAATTGGTTTAAGTAATGTATTTGAATATGTAGGCGAACACGAAAACGGAACTATGAGCTGTGAAGACTTAACAGAGGCTGAAAATGCCGCTTGTCCAACATGTGGATCATGCTCTGGTATGTACACTGCAAACACAATGAATTGCCTTACAGAAGCTCTTGGAATGGCTTTACCTGGTAATGGAACCATTCCAGCTGTATTTTCAGAGAGAATCAGACTAGCTAAAACTGCTGGTATGCAAGTTTTAAAATTATTAGAAGCTGATTTAAAACCCAAAGATATAATGACGAAAGACGCTTTTTATAATGCTATAGCTGTTGATATGGCTCTTGGAGGATCTACAAATTCAAGTTTACATCTTCCTGCTATTGCCAATGAATGTGGAATAGAATTAACTTTAAAAGAATTTGATGATGTTTCAAAGGAAGTTGTACAGATATGTAAATTATCTCCTTCAGGAGAACATTTTATAGAAGACCTACAAATGGCAGGAGGGGTTTCTGCTGTTATGAATGTTTTAGATCAAAATAATTGTTTAAAAGAAGCTTCTACTGTAATGTTAAAATCTCAACTAGAAGTAGCTAAAGCTAGTAAAGTATTAGATAAAAATGTTATTAGAAATTTTGAGAATGCATATTATAAAAATGGTGGATTAGCTACTCTATATGGAAATTTAGCCATAGATGGAGCCATAGTAAAAGCTGGTGCAGTTGATAAAACGATGAGTGATCATTGTGGTCCTGCTAGAGTCTTTGAAAATGAAGAAGATTCAGTAAAAGCTATTTTAGGTGGTCAAATAAAAAAAGGTGATGTAATCGTCATCAGATACGAAGGTCCAAAAGGAGGACCAGGAATGAGGGAGATGTTAGCTCCTACTGCCACACTAGCTGGAATGGGATTAGATAAATATTGTGCTCTTATTACGGATGGTAGATTTTCAGGAGCCAGTCGTGGAGCAGCTATTGGCCATGTATCTCCAGAAGCAGCAGATGGAGGAGTTATTGGTCTTATAAAGGAAGGCGATCTTGTAGAGATCAACATTCCTAATAGATCTATCTCTTTAAAAGTAAGTGATAGCGAACTAGATCACAGAAGAAAAAGCTTTAAGCCATTAGTAAAAAAGGTAGAAAGTAGTTATCTTAGAAGATATCAAAAAATTGTTAGTTCAGCAAGTAAAGGTGCTATTGTTTTAAAAAATTATTAATTTAATTTATAACAACAAATATTGCTAAGAAAGGAGTATTTTAATGAAACATATTAATGGAGCTAAAATAATTTTAGAAATTTTATATAGGCATAATTTAAATACAGTCTTTGGTTATCCTGGTGGAGCAGTTATTCCTCTCTATGATGCACTCTATGACTATAAAAATAAAATAAAACATATTTTTACAAGACATGAACAAGGAGCTACCCATGCAGCAGACGGGTATGCCAGAATAAGTAAAAAAACAGGTGTTTCAATAGCTACTTCAGGACCTGGTGCTACTAATACAGTTACTGGAATAATGACAGCTTATATGGATTCAACTCCTTTATTAGTTATTACAGGGCAGGTTCCTAGTACAAAACTAGGTAGCGATGCTTTTCAAGAATCAGATATTACAGGAATTTCACTTCCTATAACTAAACATTCTTATCTTGTGAGAACACTTGAAGATCTACCTAGAATATTAAAGGAAGCTATTTATCTTACGAATATAGGAAGACCTGGACCTGTATTAGTAGATATTCCTAAAAATATTCAACTAGAAGAGATGCCTTATGACAAATTTGAACAACTTTATAAAGAGAAAAATAAACCAACTTCTACATATCATCATCTATACGATAATCCAGAAACTAAATCTATAGATCTCTTTATAGATATGATTAAAAATAGTAAAAGACCTATTATCCTTTCAGGTATTGGTATTGTTAAATCAAAAGCAGAGGATACATTAAAAAAAGTCATTAAAAAATTTGATATTCCAATGACTTCTACATTATTGGGATTAGGAACTCTTCCACATAATGATGTACATAACCTTCATATGTTAGGAATGCATGGAACTGCATATGCCAATTATGCTGTAGATGAAGCTGACCTAGTGATAGCTTTAGGAATGAGATTTGACGATAGAGTCACTGGAAATGTTAAACAATTTTGTGAAAATGCAAAAATTATACATATAGATATTGATGAAGCTGAAATAAATAAAATAAAAGAAGCTGACTTACATATTGTAGGAGATTTAAATTGTGTATTAAAAAAACTTTTAGAATCTGTCTATGAAAAACAAAATCCTCAGTGGATGAAAAGAATCACAGAGTTAAAAAATAAATTTCCTCTCTCAAAAGAGTTTTCTAAAACTGAGATTAGCCCTCAACATCTAATCTCTAAAATAAGTCAAGTAACTAAAGGGGAAGCCATTATTTGTACAGATGTCGGACAACATCAAATGTGGACAGCACAATATTATGAATTTAATAAAGCTAATAGTATTGTCACTTCTGGAGGAGCAGGAACCATGGGATTTGGATTACCTGCTGCCATAGGAGCTAAATTAGCAAATCCAGATAGAGAAGTTGTTGCTATTGTAGGAGATGGTGGATTTCAGATGAATTCCCAAGAACTTATGACTATCTCACAATATAATTTGGATATTAAAATAATCATCGTAAATAATTCATTCCTTGGGATGGTTAGACAATGGCAAGAGATGTTTAATAACAAAAGATATTCATTTGTTAACCTAGAAGTTAATCCTGATTTTGTAACTTTAGGAAAAGCTTATAGAATAGACTCATATAGAGTAGAAGACCCATCCCTTCTCGATGATCTTCTAAAGAAAGCTTTTGAAATGAATAAACCAGTATTGATAGATGCCGTTGTTACAAAGGAAGAAAATATATTTCCTATGATCCCATCGGGAAAATCTGTACATGAGATGATTTTATCAAAGGAGGACAGATGAGAGAATACCAAGTTTTACTAATTATGAAAGATATCCCAGGAGTATTATCTAAAATTTCTGGACTGTTTTCTAAAAGGGGTTTTAACATCAATGGAATTACTTCTGGTGTCAGTGAAAGAGATGGTTTTTTTAGAATGACCATCTCAGTTATAGGAAATAAAAAGATTATAGAACAGATAAAAAAACAAGTTGGAAAACTTATTGATGTAGTAGAAGTACAGATTTTTGACAAAGCAAAAACCATCAAAAGGGAATTAATTTTAGTCAAAATAAAAACTGATTTTAAAAGTCGTAGAGAAGTTATTGAAGTTGCTGAAATATTTAAAGGGAAAGTTATTGATATTTCCCATGAATCATTAATTATAGAATTAATTGGAGATCTAGACAAGATCGATGGTTTTTTAAAATTAGTCCAAAAATTTGAGGTTTTAGAAATCTCAAGAACTGGAATAACAGCTATGCATAGAGGAGAAACACAGTAGTACAAAAACTTAGTTTTAAAGAATTAACCATTATGGAAATTCATTAAATAAAAATTATACTCGGAGGTATCAAAGGTGAAAGAACTAAAATTTTTAGAGGGAAAAAAATTAACAGTAGTAGGATATGGGAGTCAGGGACATGCACATGCATTAAATCTTCATGATTTAGGAATGGATGTAACTGTAGGTCTTAGAAAAGGATCAAAGTCATGGGAAAAGGCTGAAAATAGTGGTGTAAAAGTAGCAACAATAGGCGAAGCAGTAAAAGGCGCTGATGTAATAATGATCTTAGCTCCAGACGAATCTCAACCAGAATTATATAAATCTGAAATTGAAGAAAATTTAAAAGAAGGAGCTTATTTAGGATTTGCACATGGATTTAATATTCATTATGAAAGAATTATACCTAAAAAAGGTATAAATGTATTTATGGTAGCTCCTAAAGGGCCAGGACATATGGTCAGAGAAATATTTGAAAAAGGACATGGAGTTCCTTGTTTAACAGCGGTATATCAGGATCAAAGTGGAGATACTCAAAAAGTTGCTAATGCATGGGCTAACGGAATAGGAAGAAATGTTGGTATAATAAAAACCACCTTTAAAGAAGAAACAGAAACAGATCTATTTGGTGAGCAAGCCGTACTTTGTGGTGGAGTTACAGAACTTATGCAAGCTGGATTCGATACTCTAGTAGAAGCTGGATATAACCCAGAAGTGGCATATTTTGAATGTGTCCATGAAATGAAATTAATAATCGATATGGTATATGAAAAAGGATTTGCTAAAATGAGAGATTCTATATCAAATACTGCTGAATATGGAGATTATGTTACTGGTAAAAAAATTATTACAGAAAAAACTCGTGAAGTTATGAAAGACATTTTAGGAGATATTCAAAATGGTCAATTTGCAAATAAATTTATAGCCGAAACAGAAAATGGATATAAATTCATGAATGAAGAAAGAGCTAAATATTCTGATTCTAAAATTGAAGCAGTTGGATCTAAAATGAGAGCAATGGTTTTTAAAAAATAAGTAATATAATTTAAGCAATATAATTAAAGTAGAAGAAGAAAACTTCTACTTTTTTTAGTTCATTATTTTTCTAAATATTCTATATCTTTATATCTATACATAAATTAATTAAAATTATATAATAAATTTACATGGTCTAATTTTAATTTTAATAAAAAATTTTTAAATTAACAAATTGAATCAGTTCAAAAGGAGGAAAAAATTGAAAAAAATAAAAGTAGTGGCCTTCTCAGTACGAGATGATGAGTTAGAAGCTTTTAATAGGTTTGCTAATTTCTATAACATAGATTTAAAAACAATAAAGAAGCCATTATCTAGTTCAAATTTAGATGAAACTTTAGGATATGAACTTATCTCATTTATCTCAACCTGTAATTTAGAAAAAGAGAATTTGAAAATACTTAAAACAAATGGGATCAAATGTATAGCTAGTAGAAGTATTGGTTATGATAATGTAGATTTAAATATGGCAACCAAACTTAATATCAAAGTGACTAACTCTTATTATTCCCCTTATTCTATCGCGGAATTTACTGTGATGTCTATGCTGAATTTACTCAGACGTCTTCCTCTAACAATAAAAAAAGTTGGAATTAATGATTTTTCCCTAGAAGGTATAAAGGGAAAAGAATTACAAAATCAAATTATAGGTGTTGTAGGAACAGGTAAAATTGGGAAAACAGTAATTAAATGTTTGAGTGGTTTTGGTTCTAAAATTATTGCTTTTGATCCCTTTCCATCTGACTTAGATAATATAGAATATGTTAGTTTAAATGTTTTAAAAGAAAAATCAGATATAATAACTCTACACATTCCTATGACTGATCAAAATAAACATATGGTAGATTCAAAATTTTTATCTTCTGTAAAAGACGGAGTGTTAATAATTAATACTGCTAGAGGAGGGCTTATTAATACTAAAGATCTTGTGACGAGGTTGAAGTCAGGTAAGGTTGGAGGAGCTGCTTTAGACGTTATAGAGGGAGAAGATGGCATTATATTTAAAGACTGCTCTAGAAAACAAATTGATAATGATGACTTGGTTATCTTAAAAAATATGCCAAATGTTCAAATAACTCCCCATCAAGCCTTTTTTACAGATCAAGCTGTTTCAGATACGGTAGAAGTTTCTCTCAAAAATTTAATTGAATTCTCTTCTACAGGAGATCCTAGTAATTCTATAAATTAAAATTTTAATATGTAGTTCTAATTTTAGGTGATTATATAAAAGATTACCATCACTTATAAGTTATAACCTCTTTCTTTATAACTTTTACAATGTAAATCTAATGTAAACAAACAAGAAAAAGTTTGAAATAGAACAAAAAAAATTGTATTCTAAGTTATAGAATATAATTTTATAAATAATAAGGGATGAGGTGATTATTGATTGAAAGTATTGATTGTAGAAGACGACGTAGATATCAGAGAATTAATTAGTTTTTTTATGGAGAAAGAGGGATACGAAGTTCTTGAGGCTGGTGATGGAATGGTTGGATTAAAATTAGCTAAAACTTATCATCCTCATATTATTATACTAGATCTTATGCTTCCCCATTTGGATGGGAAAAGTATGGCTCAAATGATAAAAAAATCAGAAGATAAATACGGTAACCCTAAGATCATCATGCTTACAGCTAAAACTGATATAGAGGATGTATTATCAGGTCTCGAAGTAGGAGCAGATGATTATATGAAAAAACCTTTTGACCCTAGAGAATTAGTTTTACGAGTTAAAAAACTTCTAAACCGTGAAACAAAAATCAGTACCCAAAAATATATATTTAAAAATATAACTATCGATACTGATAAACACTTGATTTTAGAAGATCAAAATGAAATTCCCATGTCCAAAAAAGAATATGATCTTTTACTCCTTCTTATAAAAAATAAAGGATTAGTATTAACTAGAGATAAAATATTAGATAAAGTGTGGCAAAGTAACTATTATACAGGTGATCGTACTGTAGATATGTATATTTCTAAAATAAGAGATAAGGTAAAGAGTATTTCAAAAGATATTAAAACGATCAAGGGGGTTGGGTACAAATTAGAAGAAAAGATTTTATAATAATAATTTTTATCCTACTGGTAGAGGTTTTTTATGTCAGGTGGAATACCGATAAATTATCTGAAATCAGCATAAAAAATATAGAAAACTCCCTTAGAAATGATGCTTATTTAATCAAAAATATTATTTTGCAAAATCCATCTGAAAACTATGGGGATCTATTCAAAAAAACACAAAAAAGATTTACAATTATAGATTTAGATGGAAAAGTTTTATTTGATAGTATGGAAGATAAATCTATTGATTCTATCGCTAATCATCATAATCGACCTGAAATTTTAAGTGCATTAAAAAATAATGAAGGCCTCTCTACACGAAAAAGTGATACCACTAAAAAAGAAATGATCTATTTTGCTCTGAAGTTAAATTCATCCCAAATTATTCGAGTTTCTATAATTTCTAATAATGCTCTTAAACATATAAAAATCAGTACTTATATACATATTATCCTATTTTCTCTCTTAAATTTATTTGCATTTATAAGTTATCGTTTTTATTTAAAACGCTATCTTTTTGACAGAATAGACCAAATAAAAAAGATGCTAGAAGATGGAAATGAAATAAAAGAAGTAGTCACAAAGGATGATAAATGGCTATTTAAATTTTGGGAAGTTATTAAAGAATGGCAAGATAACAACCTTAAAAATATAGAAAAATTAAAATTAGAAAAAATTAAATTAAATAATATCATCTCATCTGTAGATATGGGGATTCTTCTAATAGACACAGATAAAAAAATTAAATTAAAAAATGATGCCATTAATTTTATTTATACAAAAGAAGATATTAATAATTATAAAAAAGATATTAGATATCCAGAAATTATTAAATTTATAGATTGTTTAATATCAAAAAAAGAAAATGATATTTCTGAAATATTTTTAGATGATATTCAAAAATATATATTACTTCGGGGAAAATATATGGCATCTCGAAAAGAATATCTTTTTACAATAAAAGATATCACGAGAAACAGGGAAACCTTAGAGGTACAAAAGAACTTTATTACTAATGTAGGACACGAATTAAAAACTCCTCTCACAAATATCATGGGATATTTAGTTGCTTTAAGAGAGGAAGAAGATTACCATAAAAGAGATAAGTTTATTAATACCATTGAAAGAAATGCTGGAAAATTAGATAATATTTTGATGGATTTTTTAAATTTATCTAAGATAGAGAGTAGTAAAGTCATAAACTTAGCTCCTATTCATGTGAACTTTTTAAAAGATGAGATCAATAAATCCCTTGAAAATCAAATCGAATCAAAAAAAGTTGAACTATCCTATAAACTAGACCTGCAAACTGAATATATTAGGATAGATTTTGAAAAAACCACCATGATATTAAAAAATCTTATAGAGAATGCGATTATTTATAATGCTAATAATCCTAAAATAAAAGTTACCATGGAAGAAAAATTTGATAAATATAAAATTTCTGTAAAAGATAATGGTATTGGGATGAATAAATCAGATACATATAAAATATTTGATAGATTCTACAGAGTTGATAAAGCAAGAACTAGTAATGTAGCTGGTACAGGACTTGGGCTTTCTATAGTTTATGAGTTAGTTCATCTCTGTGGAGGGGATATAGACGTTAAATCAAATAAAAACGGGACTTTATTTACCTTTACTATGATAAAATAAATATAATTTCCTATATAATTAAAAAATGTAAAGTGTACCCATACACTTTACATTTTTTTGATTGAACTAATCTTATGATAAAAGTATCATACTACTATCACAATAAAAAGTTTAGAAAACAAAATACGGAGGAATAAAATGAAAAAATTATTTATGTTAATTTTCCTATTATTAAGTTTAGCTGCTTATAGTAAGGATAAAATCAATGTAGGAGTAGTCCTTTCTAGTGGAGGATTAGGTACAGGATTTAACCAAATGGCTTATGATGGTTTAAAAAAAGCGGAAGATGAAGGTCTTATTACTTTTAAATATGTAGAACCTTCTAATATCACAGAAGATTTAGTCTTTTTAAGAGATTTTTCTAGGGAAGAAAACTTTGATTTAGTCATTGGAATGGGAAGTGTTGTAGCTGAATCTATAAAAAAAGTAGCCACTGAATTTCCAAATCAAAAATATGCTATTGTAGGAGGTACCATTGCTGTCCCTAATACTGTTACTATTGATTTTGCTGAACAAGAGATGAGTTTTTTAGCAGGGGCATTGGCTACTATGATGAGTAAGAGCAATAAAATTGGTGTATTACTAGGAATGGATAATAAATCTTTTAATAGGTTTAAACATGGCTTTACACAAGGTGCAAAATATGTAGATTCAGATGTTATGGTTATTACATCTTATATGCCTACAACTAGTAGTAATCCTTTTAATGACCCTGTTACAGGGAAAAATATCTCTAACCTTATGATATCTAGAGGAACTGACGTTATTTTACAAGTTGCTGAAGGTACTGGACAAGGAGTTTTTCAAGCAGCTAAAGAAAATAAGATCTATGCTATCGGATCTGATATAGATCAAGATGGAGAAGTCCCAGGAACTATTTTAACATCTGTTAGAGTTAGAATTGATAATGCTGTTTATAATTTAACTAAAGAAGTAAGTGAAGATAGATTTAAAGCCGGCTACAGACAAGCTGGATTAGCTGATAATGGTGTTTCTTTAACTGATTTCAACCATACTAAAAACCTTATTGGTTCTAAAAAATTAGCTAAATTAGATAGGATGAAAAAAGATATTATCTCTGGAAAAATTACAGTTTCAGAATAAAAAATTTTATAAAAGAGAGAATTTAATCATAGATTAAATTCTCTCTTTATTTTTTTAATTATATTTATTAAGGGATGATAAGAAAAAGATTCCTTTAAGAAGTTTTAAAAGATATCATCACTTATAAAATATAATTTATATAAAAATTATCAATAAACTTATAATCCCTTATTAATTATATTTTTATTTAAAATAATAAACTAATCCTTCTAAATAACAAGAATAATGTTAGTTTATAGCCAATTAATCATAATCATAATTTTTATAAACTTTAATTTATCAGCAAATTATATAAAGTCCTAGATAATAATAAATATATTTTTTGCATCAACCTTATTATAATGTTAAAATATAAAGTATTATAATTTATAAGTGATGAATTAGGAGGAATATATTATGACGTATACACTTATCGCTACTTCTACAATGGGAGTAGAGAGTATATTAGCACAAGAGATAAAAGATTTAGGTTTTAAAAATGTTGTTACCCATAACGGAAGGGTTGAATTTGATGGTGGCATAGAAGATATAATCAAGGCTAACATCTGGCTTAGAACGGCAGACAGAGTTTATCTAAAGATGGGAGAATTTAAGGCTTTTACTTGGGATGAATATTTTGAAAAAGTAAAGGAACTAGATTGGATGAGTGTTTTACCAATCAATGCAGAGTTCCCAATTTCATGGGTTAGTTCTGTTAAATGTAAACTTTTTTCAAAATCCGATATGCAAAGAATGGCTAAAAAAGCTATTGTTGAAAAACTAAAAATTCAGTATCAACATGATTATTTTAGTGAAGAAGGAGCTCTTTACAGAGTAAAAATTATTGGAAATAAAGATACTTTTGTTATGATGATAGATACTTCTGGTGCACCTTTACACAAAAGAGGATATAGAGCTCATTTAAATGAAGCTCCTATGAAAGAAACTTTAGCAGCAGCTCTTGTTAAATTATCTAAGTGGAACGGCGGAGAACGTCCTCTTGTCGATCCTATGTGTGGTACAGGGACTATTCTGATAGAAGCTGCCATGATTGCTAGAAACATTGCTCCTGGGGTAAATAGACGGTTTGCTTCTGAAGATTGGCATATTATTGATCAGCAACTTTGGTTAGATGCTAGAGATGAAGCTTTTACTCATGAAGATTATGAAAAAGAAGTTAGGATCTATGGTTCAGACTTAAATGGTGAAACTATTGAGACTGCAATAGAAAATGCTAAATTAGCTGGTGTAGAAAATGATATATTATTTGAAGAAAAACATCTGTTAGAATTTGAGTCTATGGCTGAATATGGATCTATGATAACTAATCCTCCTTATGGAGAACGTTTATCGGATTTAGATCAAGTTGAAAAGTTATATAGAACATTAGGAGATATTTGTAGAATGAGATGTAAAAAATGGTCTTATTATGTAATTACTTC
>NZ_JBATVM010000054.1:0-6418 GCF_049671765.1 Psychrilyobacter sp. | reverse complement strand
TTATAAAGAAAAGATCTATTTACTTTTAATCTTAAACTTTTTGATTCTATAGGTATATAGATATATTGTCTACATGGATATTTAAAACTTGGATTAACTTATTTGGATCGATCTCAATCTGAATACCTCTTTTACCGCCACTGATAACAATAGTTTCAAAATTAAGGCAGGAATTTCCAATATAAGTAGGAAATTTTTTTTTCATTCCTAAAGGAGAACATCCCCCCCTCATATATCCTGTTATCTTTAGAAGATCTTTCATATGAACCATCTCAACTTTCTTGTTTTGGCTAACTTTAGCCATTTTTTTCAAATCTAATTCCATTTCTCCTGGTATACATGCTACTAAATAGCCTGTTTTGTCTCCGAAAAGAACTAAAGTTTTAAATAATTTATTAATATCAACATTAGTTTTTTTAGCCATAGTCACGGCACTAAGATCAGACTCATCGTATTCATATTCATTGGTTATATATGTAATTTTATTTTTATCTAAAATTCTCATAGCATTTGTTTTTTTCATAATTCCTCCTTGAACGGTTCTTAAAATTAAAGCTTATCATATAAATATAAAATGTTGAAGAGGGAAAATAATAATAAAAGGAGGACTAGTTGTCCTCCTAATATCTATATTTATCTACATTTTTATTATAAAATAACTTCTTCCTTTAACTTTAAATTCCACTGGTTTTCTCTCTCTTACTTTTTTAAACTTTGTGTGGGTATATCTTTTTACCATTTTTTGAGGATAATCTTCTGCTTTTTTTCTACTCATAGTAACTATGGCATTGATAACTTCAGATTTTTTATTACTTACTAAATAATCCTCATTCATACAACTAAATAAAACACCTCTATAGATCGGGTCTCCTTTTATTTGTTTAAAATTTATATTTTTTCCTAATCTTTCATTGATATATAGGCCTAGAGCCATCATTCTATCTTTCATAATTATATTCTCCTTCTGGATGCTTATTAAGACTATTTAATAGCATTATTGCTATTAAAATATTTCACCCTTTTTATACAGATATACTTCTATTTTTAGATGAAAATTTGGCTGAGAGATCCCAGCCAAATACTTTTATTTTTCTGTTTTATTAAATGCTGCGGTGATTAAACCACTAAATAATGGATGCGGTCTATTAGGTCTTGTTTTAAATTCTGGATGGAATTGTCCAGCGATAAAGTAAGGATGATCCTTAATCTCTATTATTTCAGCTAACCTTCCATCTGGAGATGCTCCTGAGATGATAAGACCAGCATTTTCCATATTTTCTTTGAATTCATTATTGAATTCAAATCTATGTCTATGTCTTTCATAGATTAATTCTTCTCCGTATAATTCACGTGCTAAAGTTCCATCTTTTAATTTACAAGGATATAATCCTAATCTCATAGTTCCACCCATTTCTACACCTTTTTGATCAGGCATAATATCGATTACTGGATGAGTAGTATCAGAACTAAACTCTGCTGAATGGGCATCTTTCCATCCCATGATAGATCTAGCATATTCAATAACTGCTGTTTGCATTCCAAGGCATATTCCTAAGAATGGTATCTTATTTTCCCTAGCATACTTTACTGATGCTATCTTACCTTCTACTCCACGATCTCCGAATCCTCCAGGAACTAATATTCCGTCAAATCCCTTAAGGTCATTTAAATTTAAATTCTCAGCTTGAAGATAAGTTACTTCAGCTTTGATATCTTGATGGTATCCTGCATGTTTTATTGATTCATCGATAGAGATATATGCATCTTTTAATTCTACATATTTTCCAACTACAGCTATTTTAACTTTTTTAGATGGGTTTTTGATTTTTTCTACCATAGCTCTCCATTCTGTAAGAGCAGGTTTTTCATTAGATACTCCTAATTGTTTACAAACTACATCTGCTAAACCATTTTCTTCTAAGTTCATAGGGACTTCATAGATAGTAGGAGCATCGATACACTCGATTACAGCATCAGCATCTAGATCGCAAAATAGTGATAATTTATCTTTTAATGATTGAGGAAGAGTATGCTCAGTTCTACATACTAATACATTTGGTCTTATTCCTAAAGTCATAAGTTGTTTTACTGAATGTTGTGCAGGTTTAGATTTTAATTCTCCAGCTGCTTTTAAATAAGGAACTAATGCACAATGAACATATAGTACATTTTCTCTTCCTACATCATATCTAAATTGTCTGATAGCTTCTAAAAATGGTGTAGATTCTATATCTCCTACAGTCCCACCAATTTCAGTGATAACGAAGTCAGAGTTCACTTCTTTACCTACAATTTCGATTCTTGATTTAATTTCATTTGTAATATGAGGAATAACTTGTACAGTTTTACCGAGGTATTCTCCCTTTCTTTCTTTATTGATAACTGTTTGATAGATTCTGCCAGTCGTTACACTACTGTATTTAGTTAAGTTTTGGTCGATAAATCTTTCATAATGACCTAAGTCTAAGTCTGTTTCTGCTCCATCATCAGTTACAAATACCTCACCATGTTCATATGGATTCATTGTTCCTGGATCTATATTGATATATGGATCAAATTTTTGAATAGTAACAGAATGACCTCTTTCCTCTAAAAGTCTACCTAAAGACGCTGCTACGATTCCCTTTCCTAAAGATGATACTACACCACCGGTAACAAAAATATACTTAGTTTGTTTCATATAACTCCTCCTAAAATAATAGATTGGACACATAAAAAAAAGACGAAAAAAAAAACGGATGTTTTGATTTATCGTCTATAATAATTTTTTTGAAAACAGAAATTATTTTCCTCTGTTTAATTCACTTTAATTAGTATACTATAGAATCTAAAAAAAATCAATGTTTTTTTAGATTCTATAGCATTATTACTATTATTACCCTTCAATTGGGTTTAAATTAATTTTAGGATTCAAATTTAAAATAAAGTGAGTAAGTAGATTTATTTCATCTTCAATATCATAAAAACTAGCAGTTTCCACTGGGGAATGCATATATCTAATAGGAAGCGAAACTAAAGCTATAGGAACACCTTTCCCAGTGAATTTTATAGTATCAGCGTCTGTCCCAGTATTTCTAGGAGTTAACTCATATTGTAATTTTATATCTAATTCTTTAGCTGATTTTTCTAATTCTGCATTTATCTTAAGACTGATAGGAGCGCCTTTGGCTAAGACAGGTCCCCCCTCTAATGAGAACTCTCCATTGGCATTGGTATCTACTCCAGGGTAATCAGTAGAAAAGGTAACATCACAAACTATAGCCATATCAGGATTAATTTTTGAACCAGCAAAATAAGCTCCACCTTGGTTAGTTTCCTCAGTACTTGTATTAACTGCATAAACTCCTATTTCAAGGTTTTCCTTGGCTAACTTTCTTATGACTTCTGCTATGATAAAACTTCCAGTTTTATTATCCAAGGCTTTACCAGCAATTCTATTTTCTTGTAAAAGTTCAGTTTTTCTTTTGTAGACGGCCATATCTCCGATATTTAAAAAATTTGTTGCAGATTTTTTATCTTTAAAGCCACAGTCTACATATATATCATCCATAGTAAGGTTTTCTTTTACTCCTCCATGGTGTTCAGCATTGGCCCCTACTACTCCAATTACTTCTTTTTTACCTAAAAATTTTATTTTCATTCCTACAGCAACTTTTGGGCTTATTCCCCCTAGTTTCTCTAAGAAGATAAAACCGTTAGAATCGATTCTTTTTACCATAAATCCAATTTCATCTCCATGAGCTACGATCATAACTTTAAAATCTGCATCTGGGTTTAAAACTGCATATGCGTTGCCGATGTTATCACTCTCTGTTTTGTGGGAAAACTTTTTTACGTAGTTTAACCAAAGAAGTTGTACTTCTTTTTCCATTCCAGATGGTGAACAAGTACCTAATAGGTCCATTAAAAATTTTCTGTTCATAAAATTAAACCCTCCTGCTATTTTTATCTAAAAATTATAAATTTTAATAATACATTAAAGGTTATAAAAAATATTGTGACTAATTGGATACAATACCAAGTTATTTTTAGTCAAATTTAATATACATTTTTTTTATCTTATCTACGGTATCCCAGATGTTAGTTTTAGAATCAATATAAATTTCATTGTCCATATACTTTTTATAGTTACCTATCCTTTCGTCTAAAAGTTCAACAATACGAGAATATAGATCTTCTACATTATTTAGAAGAGGCCTAGTATTTCTTCTAGAAACTCTATTGTAAATACACTCAATGGTACAGTCTAGGTAGATTACAAAACCATTTTCTTTTAGAAGGGTTATATTGGTATCAGATGCTACTACACCGCCCCCTGTTGAGATAACAGTATTATTCATTTTTGAAATTTCTTTAACATATTTGGCCTCTATGGCTCTAAAATATTTTTCGCCTTTTAAAGCAAATATATCTTTAACTTCCATATTTTCTTTCTGTTCTATATAATGGTCTGTGTCTACAAAGTTCATTTCTAGAACTTTAGCTAACTCTCTACCAACTGTAGATTTTCCACTTCCCATAAATCCTATTAAAATCAAATTTTGTTTCATAAGGTTCACCTCGAGACAATTATATCATAATATTAAATACTTTTGATTACTTTTATTTTGTCTTTTTCAGGTGAGATCTATTTATTAAATAGAGAACTGTAATTTTATAAAAAAAAAGGATATTATAAGGCTTTTATGTATATATTTTAAATGCTAAAATTAGGGATATGTAATAATTAATTTCACATATATATAGTTTATGTGTATAACTTAAATAAGCTTTTATAAAAAACTAGCTAAAAAAACTAATTTCTTAAAAAATAAATTTAATAATTATGGTACAATAATTCGACAAACATTATTAAAAAGGAGGATACAAGTATAATGAAAAAGATAATTGTTGCTTTAATAACTCTTCTTTCTTTAAATATTTATGGAGAGGTAGAAGTAAAGAGCAAAAAGGCATTTGATGTAGATGGAAATAAATATATAATTAGACCTTTATACGGAATAGCGACATCATCAGATATAGGGGAACTATTGACCTTTCAAGGTTTAAAAAAAAGTACAAATGGAGGTAAAATTGCTGGGGTGCAGGTAGAAAGATATGTATATAAAAACCCCTATAATTTTCCAATAAATATAACTTTACAGAATAGTTTTATCACTCATTTCAATAGTTATAGTGGGGATAAAGCTGATTATTATACTAATGATAATACATATGAAATAAATTTTGGTATAAAAATATATTGGTTAGAGTTCCCATGGGATAAATATGTTCGTACAAGGCTAGGAGTATCGGAAGGATTTTCTTATACAAGTAATATTACTAACTTAGAAAGAGAGAATCAATATGGTAAAAATAACTCTAATTATCTAAATTATATTGACATTACTCTTTCATTTAATGCTAAGGATATTACCAAGATAGAGGAGTTTGAAGATACATATATTGGGGTAGGAGTTTCACATAGATCAGGAATATTCGGTACTATTAACGGTGTAGATGGCGGATCAAATAATGTGATATTCTTTTTTGAGACGGAATTATAGGAGGAAGAGATGCAAAAACTAATATTGTTTTTAAGTTTAATGATCAGTATGACTATAACAAGTTTTGGTCAAACTACAAATTTTCAGCTGGGATTAACTCCTACTTTAAATATAGGCAAAGGTGAAGAGGTCAATGGATTACGTATTCCCGTATTTTTTGGAACTACAGAAAAAGTTACAGGGGTTGATTTTAATATATTTACCAGTGATGTTGATGAATTTACAGGTCTACAAGGTGGAATTTTTTTAGGAGCAGGGATATTTAATAAAGTTAATACTAAATTTAAAGGAGTAGGGTTAGGTATTGTTAACCTTCACGGAGGAACTAGTAAAGGACTTTTATTAGGGGCAGGAAACCTTACAAATGACTTTACAGGATTAAAATTAGGTATATTTAATTATTCAAAATCAAAGTCAAATTATGAATTTGGAGTAGTTAACTATTCCAAGGAAGTATTTTTTCAATTTGGACTTTTAAATATTGCAGGAAAAATAAATGGTATTCAGATAGGATTATTAAATTTTGCAAATAATGGTGTTTTTCCGGTAATGCCTTTTTTGAATCTTAATTGGAAGCTTTAAAAGTAAGAAAATTATTAAAAATAGATTAAAAGAAAAATTATTAAGAAATTTTATATTTTATTTTAAAAAGAAGGAGGAAGCGATGAAGGACAGACAACTGTTAAGTGAATTTGCAAACGTAATAAACTCCGATAGGTATCAATATACAGAAAGTGATGTTTTCTTAAAGGAAGGAATGGAAGAAAAAATAGCTGTTTTTGACATGTACTTTCGAAAAACAGAGGACGGAGGTTTAGCCGTAGTTTCTGGGATTTATGAAGTGATTAAACTAATAGAAATTTTAAATAGTA
>NZ_JBATVM010000053.1:0-20777 GCF_049671765.1 Psychrilyobacter sp. | reverse complement strand
GGATAAAACCAGAGGTATATATGAACCCAATATTATTAAAACCTACCAGTGCTAGAAAATCTCAAGTAATATTAAATGGTAGAGTTGTAGAAAATATGGGAGCTGTAAAATATTCAGAGTATAAAGAGGGATTAAAAAAAGAGATCCTAAAAAATTATGATTATATAAAATCAAACTATGATGTATCTATAATTGAAGGTGCTGGTAGTCCGGTAGAAATAAACCTTACAAAGGGAGATATAGTAAATATGGGAATGGCTCATATGGCTAATTCGCCTGTAATTTTAGTGGCAGATATAGATAGAGGAGGAGTGTTTGCAAGTGTGGTAGGAACGATGACGCTTTATACTCCTGAAGAAAGGGCTAGGGTAAAAGGGATAGTTATAAATAAATTCAGGGGAGATGTGAAAATATTAGAACCTGGACTTAGACAATTAGAAGAAATTATAGGAGTTCCTGTTTTAGGAGTAGTGCCTTATACAAAACTAGATATAGAGGATGAAGATGGGGTAACTGATAAATTTAAAAGAAAAACGGTAGATAAAGACATAAAAATATCGGTGATAAAATTAAAACATATGTCTAATTTTACAGATTTAGACGCATTTAACCTGTATGAAGATGTATCTATAAAATATATAGATAGAGTAGAAGATTTAGGAAATGAAGATATGGTAGTTATTCCTGGATCTAAAAGTACAATAGACGATTTGAAAGAATTAAAAGAAACAGGAATAGCAGAAAAAATAGTGAGATTAGCAAAAAGTGGAACTATAATATTTGGGATCTGTGGTGGATATCAAATGCTAGGTGGTAAGATAGAGGATCCTGAAAAATTAGAAGGAAATGTCAGTGAAATATCTGGATTGGGATTATTAGATCTGACTACTACTATGGAAAAGTCAAAAAATACTCTTCAATATCACGGTGAAGTACTAACAAATGATGGATTATTCAAGGGCCTTTCGGGGAAACCAATAAAGGGATACGAAATTCATCAAGGTATAACTAATGGTGAGGAAAAAGGGATCTTTTTAGATGGAGAAAAATATATAAATGGAGTTATTAAAAATAATATAATAGGATGTTACATCCATGGAATTTTTGATAATACAGAATTCACACGTGGGTTTTTGAACAATATAAGGGCAGAAAAAGGTTTGGATGGGATAGATGCTACAATTACTTTTGAGGAATTCAAAGAAAGAGAATATGATAAATTAGCTAAGGTTGTAGAAGAATCTATAAATATGGAAAAATTATATGAAATAATTGGAATATCTCGTTAATTGAAATGTCAGTCTATAAGTGATATACTAGAATGAAGCTATAATCTTTAGGTTATGCCAAGTATACAGGGGGAACAATGGGGAAAATTATATATATAACGGGAGGAGCTAGGAGTGGTAAGAGTACTCTGGCGGAAAGTATAGCTCTCAATAATTATAAAACAAGAACATACCTTGCTACAGCGATTCCATATGATGATGAAATGGTAGATAGGATAGATAAACATTTGATACAAAGGGGAGAGGATTGGGAAACTATAGAGGGATATAAGGGTATATCTAAACTTTTAGAAAATAAAGGAGAAAGCGAAGTGGTTCTTCTAGATTGCCTGACTAATATGGTGAGTAATCTTCTTTTGGATAACCATGTAGATTGGGATATGGTGATACCTTCAGCAGTAAATGATATGGAGGCTGAAATAATCTTAGAAATAGATAATCTTTTGGCATGTATAGAGTCATACAGAGGAGATTTTATAATTGTTAGTAATGAATTGGGAATGGGATTGGTGCCACCATATCCATTAGGAAGATATTTTAGAGATATTTCGGGACGAATAAATCAAAGAATTGCTGAAAAAAGTCATGAAGCTTATATGGTAGTTTCGGGGCTTAAAATTAAGTTAAAATAGAAAATTAATAGGAGGAATGTGATGAAGGGATTTTTACTTCTTTTACAGTTTATGACAAGAATACCTACTCCAAAAATGGAGTATGAACCAAAAAGACTAGGGAAGGCTATGAAGTTTTTTCCAGTAGTTGGAATGATAATAGGGGTAATTTTATATTATTCATTTATAGTTTTAAATCAATTTTTTGATAGCCCAGAAGTAATTGCAATATTGATAATATTAATAGAGATAATACTTACCGGTGGACTACATCTAGATGGTTTAGCAGACACATTTGATGGAATATTTAGTTATAGAAGTAAGAAACGTATGTTAGAGATAATGAAAGACTCTAGGATTGGAAGTAATGGGGCACTATCTTTAATAATTTATTTTGCTTTAAAAGGAACGTTGTTAAAAGAAGTTATATCTATAGATGGATCTCCTTATTTTTTACTTGTAATGCCTGTAATAGCAAGATTTAACAGCACTTTAAACTGTGGAGTAGGAAAATATGCTAGACCTAGTGGGATGGGGAAACACATAGTTGAGGAAACAAATATGGTAAGCGTAATGATATCGTTGATTATAACAGCAACTTTTTCATATTACTTTATAGGGATAATAGGAATATATGCCCTTGTAGTAGTAAGTATCTTAGGAATATATTTTGCTAAATTAATGGAAAGAAAGATCGGTGGAATAACAGGAGATACGCTAGGAGCTGTAGTTGAGATGTCTACAATAATTGTACTTTTAGTGGGAGCTATAAATGGGTAAATTAATTTTAGTAAGACACGGAGAGAGTGAATTTAACAAAGAAAATATTTTTTTTGGACATTTGGACCCTAACCTTACAGAAAAAGGACGAGATCAAGCCCTAAAAACAAAGAAAATATTATCTAATATTGATTATAAAGAGATCTATACTAGTCCATTAAAAAGAGCAGCTGAAACAGCTGAGATAATAAACATAAAAAATTATGATTTAAACTTAGTAGAGGAACTAAAAGAACTGAATTTTGGAATTTTAGAGGGCCTTACCTATGAAGAAATATTAAAAAAATACCCTGAAGCTGCTATAGAATGGAAAGAAAATTGGCAGACATATGATTATCAAACAGGGGAAAGTGTAGAACAACTACAAGAAAGATCTGTGAAGTTTGTAGAATCACTGGATCTATCTAATGGGAACATAGTGGCTGTGTGTCATTGGGGAGTAATAAATTGTATCTTAAGTTATTATTTTTCTGGAGAATTAAACGGTTACTGGAAATTTGCTCCTAATTATGCTGGAATAATAGTTATAGAATTTACAGACGGATATCCAATCTTAAAGGGAATTAATATAGGAGATGTCGATGGAATTATATAAGACAACATTAAAGAAGATAAAGCCTTTGAATGCTAAGGTAGCTTTAGAAGCTAAAAAAATATTAGATGAAAAGATGAAACCTTTAGGCAGTTTGGGTAAATTAGAGGAATTGGCTATTCAAATCTCTGGAATAACCGGAAGACTAGACAATATTATTTCAAAAAAATTACATCTGGTGGCTTCAGCAGACAACGGAATAGTAGAAGAGGGAGTTTCCTCTTGCCCTATTGAATATACTAAAATTGTTTCTGAAGCAATGTTATCTAAGGTAGCAGCTATTGGAATTTTGTGTGATACATTGGATGTTGATTTTAAACTGATAGATATAGGAATAGCAGGAGAGATAGATCGTGAATATCCGAATTTATACAGAAAAAGTATAAAAAAAGGAACCAATAACTTTGCATATGAATCTGCTATGACCTATGATGAATGTATAAAAGCCATAGAAGTGGGAATATCTATTGTAGAAGAAAATTTAGATTATGATATATTTTCTAATGGAGAGATGGGGATAGGAAATACTACTACAAGTAGCGCTATTCTCTATGCATTGACAGGAGAAGATTTAGATCTAATTGTGGGCCGTGGTGGTGGGCTCAGCGATCACGGGCTTATAAAGAAGAAAAAAGTAATAAAGGATGCTGTAGAAAAATATAGTCTTTTTAATAATGATCCCATAGAAGTTCTTCGATGTGTAGGAGGTTTAGATATTGCTTGTATAGCAGGGATATATCTTGGATGTGCAGCTAATTCTAAACCGATACTAATCGATGGTTTTATATCAAGTGTTGCAGCACTAGTTGCTCAAAAGATAGTTCCTGATGCAGTAGAGTATATGATAGCTACCCATAGAAGTGAAGAGCCAGGAATGGCTATTATAAGTAAAACTTTGGGGCAAAAAACATTTTTAGATATGAATATGAGATTAGGAGAAGGAACAGGGGCAGTTCTTGCCTATCCAATAGTGACCTCAGCTTTAGAGATTATGAAAAGGATGAAAACTTCAAAGGAAGTCTATAAAATATTAGGATAGTAGGGGGGAGTGTCGTGAAACCTAAAGAACATTCAGGACATAGAGATAGAATTAAATCTAAAATTTTAAAGAATGGTTTAGATGGATTTTTAGACTACGAAATTTTAGAAGCACTATTATTTTATACCATTCCAATGAAAGACACCAAAGAGGTAGCCAAGGGACTTTTAAAAAAATTTAAAACTTTAGAAAAAACCTTGAGTGCACCAAAAGATGAAATATTGTCATTAAAAATAAAAGGAATAACTGAAAATACCTGTATTTATTTTAAACTCCTACATGATTTAAATAAAAAAATGTATAAGGAGAAATTTAGTGAACAGATTGTTTTAAATTCTGTAGAAGCTGTGTATGATTACTTAAAAAGTAGTATAGGGCTTTTAGAGAAAGAGGTTTTTAAAATTATATTTTTAAGTGCTGATAACAAGTATTTAGGAGATGAAATTATATTTTTAGGAACAATAGATAGGAGCCAAATATACCCTAGAGAGATAGTTAAACAAGTGTTGAAATATAATGCGAAATCGGTTATATTTTCCCATAATCATCCATCAGGGAATCCAAAACCATCTCGAGCAGATCTTGAGATGACAAAAAAATTAAAAGAGATATTAGAACCTTTAGAAGTGAAGGTTTTAGATCATATAATTATAACCCCAGAAAAATATTATAGTTTTTTAGAAGAGGGAATTATATAGAGGAGGCTACAATGAATCAATCTAACAAGATGACTATAGAGGAAAAAATGGCTATGAGATTAAAAGAAAAAAATAATAAGGGAACTCAAAAAAAAGAAATAAAAAATGAAAATTATAAAAATAAAATAGAAAACGACAAAACAGATGAAAATGAAAAAAATGTTGAGAAACAGAAAGCAGAAGTTGTAAAAGAAGTAAAAGAAATAACGAATAAACCTCAAAAAATAGTTGAAGAAGTAAAAGAAAAGATAAAAGAGGAAGAAGTTGAGCTAGCTATGCCGGCCCCTGCTGCATGTGGGACAGAACCTTGTGATGAAAATTGTATGAAAAAGAAAATGGCTAAAGAAGAATTAAATAAAGATGTTTTAGATGAAGAATGGGAAGCCGAGAATAAAGTTATAGAGACTGAGAACAAAGAAGAGAAAAAACAATATAAAATTTTAGGGATCATGTTTGAAATAACTAGAAAAAGATATTATTTTGAAGTAGTAGATGAAGGCGAATATGTGGTAGGAGATAGAGCTGTAGTAGATACTGCAAGAGGTAAAGAAATCGGTTTAGTTTATATGGCTCCAAAAATGATGGAAGAAGAATCATTGGTGTTACCTTTAAAACCTGTAATTAGAAAAGCAACAGAAGAGGATAATAAACAATTTGAGACTCTGAAAGCAGAAGCAATAAAAGCTAATACTGTAGGGAAAGAAAAAATTAAGAAACATGAATTGCCTATGAAATTAGTGGCTACAGAATTCACCTTTGATAAATCAAAATTAATCTTCTATTTTACAGCAGAGGGTAGGATAGATTTTAGAAACTTAGTCAAAGAATTAGCAACTATATTTAAACTTAGAATCGAATTACGTCAAATAGGTGTAAGAGATGAAGCTAGAATATTAGGAAGTTTAGGAATCTGTGGAAAGGAACTTTGTTGCAGAATCTATATCAATAAATTTGATTCGGTACTGATTAAGATGGCTAGAGATCAAGGGTTAGTAATAAATCCTTCAAAAATTTCTGGGGCTTGTGGAAGACTTCTTTGTTGTATTAAATATGAATATCAACAATATGCCGATGCTCTATTAAAATGCCCAAGTATGGGTCAGATAGTAAATGTAGAAAATAGCAGAGGAAAAGTAGTAGGAATAAACCCATTGAATGAATATCTATATGTAGATGTAGAGGGAAAAGGAAGAATGAGACTAAATTTAGATGAAGTAAGTTTTGATAAAAAAGAAGCTAGAAAACAGCATAAATCTAAGAAAAAAACACCTGAAGAAGCAGCTGTGAAAGGACTGGAAGCAAAATAATGAGAGGAGATGAAAATTTAGAACCTCTAGACCATGGGATGGTTATTTTACAGAAAAAAGATGGATTTAGATTTGGTGAAGATGCAATTATGGTATCAGAATTTTTTAAACCAACTAAAAATGGAAAACTTTTGGATATAGGGACAGGGACAGGGATAATTTCTCTCATCCTATCTAGAAATTCCAAGGTAGATAATGTTACATCGGTAGAAATACAAGAAAAAATGGCTGATATGGCCAAAAGAAGTGTAGAAAAAAATCATCTCATAGAAAAAATAGAGGTTCTTAATATAGATATAAAAAAATTAAATAGAGGAAATACTTATGATTATATAGTGAGTAATCCCCCATATATGAAGAGTTCCAATGGGAAGGTAAATCCCCATTCTATGAAAGCAATCTCTAGGCATGAAATCACTCTAAATTTAAAGGAACTGATAGATGAAAGTAGGAGACTCCTAAAACCAGGAGGTAGTTTGACACTGATCTATAGAAGTGAGAGGATGGTAGAACTACTGAGTAATCTATCTGAATCTGGATTTTATCCAAAGAGGATACAAAATATATTCAGTGAAAATACCAAGATTTCTAAACTTTTTATGATAGAAGCTATCAAAGGTAAGAATAAAGGTTTTGAATTTTTAGAGCCATTGTATATAAAATAAAAGAGAATAATATATTTTATAATAATTAAAATTTTAGACTATTTATTTTGAATTTTAAGTTAAAAAAAAAGAGGCATTGCCTCTTTTTTTTGATTAATCACGTTTCTTTTATTTTATGGTATAATAGGAGAATAGAAGGTGAATAAATAATGATATTAGAAAAAATTTCAGAAAATATAATAGAGAAAATGAAAGAAGAAATTGAAAACGCCCATGGAAATGAGGTGTTTTTTCGTGGTATTCTAAATAATGAAGGATTAGTAGACGAGATAGAGGTTATTGCCAGAGGTAATAAAGGATCGGTTCCAGCGCTCCTCAAGAGGATGAAAAAAAGAGAAGTAATAATTCATAATCATCCTTCAGGTTATTTATATCCATCTGATGCAGATGTAGCTGTGGCTTCTATGTATTCAGAGCAAAAAGATGGTGCTTCATACATTGTAAATAATAATGTAGATGATATATATGTCATGGTAGAAGTAAATAAAGTAGAGATTAAAAAAATAGATATAGGACCATATTTTGAAGAAAAAGGTCTTTTAGCAGGAATATTCAAGGGATTTGAGTATAGAAAAGAACAGCTTCATATGGCTAAACATATTGAAGATGGGCTCAATAATAAAACAAAGGTTGTAGTAGAAGCAGGGACAGGAACAGGAAAGACCCTTGCTTATTTAATTCCTAGTATAGAGTGGGCTATAAAAAATGAAAAAAAAGTAATTATTACAACAAATACTATAAATTTACAGGAACAACTTCTACATAAAGATATCCCTATAGTAAAAAAATTACTACCCCAGAAATTCACCTATGTTTTAGTAAAAGGGAGAGGAAATTACCTTTGTAATAGAAAGGCTGCTAATATAGGAGTTGGAGGGAGTTCAGAGATAGATGATATGAGTAGTTCTCAAAAAGATCAAGTGAGCTATGTATTAAAGTGGTTTAAATCTACTGAAGCTGGAGATAAAGGCGAACTTCCCTTTGAAGTAGATTATATAGTATGGGAACAATTTATGAGCGAAACGGATATATGTGCTGGAAGTAAGTGTGCTTTTAAAGAGAGTTGTTTCTTTTTAAAGTCCAGAGAGGAAAAGAAAAAAGCAGATGTGTTGATTACTAACCATCATATGTTTTTCGCTGATCTATCTATACGAAAGGAAGTAGGGTTTAATACAGATTACTCTATATTTCCAGATTATGACTTAGTAGTATTCGACGAAGCTCACAATATAGAGAATGTTGCTAGAGACTACTTTTCCTATGAGGCATCTAAATATTCATTTAATAAAACTATGAATAATATCCATCACATGGGAAAGAAAAAAGATTCTAGTAAATATACAGGTCTATTAAATTATTTGAGAAATATAAAATATAAAGGATATGAATCTATAAAAAAAGAGGTTATAGAAGAAATGATATCTCGACATATAGATCTATCTAATCGTGGAAATGAATATTACCTAAAGGTTATAGAAGCATTTGCAGGGCAATCTCAAGGAAATATAAGCCTTCGTCTAAGAAAGGAAGAACTAAAGCACTGGGAACATTGGGAAGCGTTGAAAGGCTTAGAAGAGGATATGCTCCTAACTTATAATGGATATATGAGAAGGTTAAAGAGTTTAAATCGTGTAATAAAAGAGATTGATGATGAAACAGGAATAATAAGTGATTTCACAAAATACACTGAGAGATTGGAAACATATTTTTCTAACTATAATTTTATAAAGGAAATGGATGACAAAAACTTTATTTATTGGATATCTTTAAATAAAAAAAAGAGCAATGTAAAATTTGTAGCGACACCACTAAAAATAAGTGATGAATTAGATGAAAACCTATATTCTAACTTGGAACATATGGTATTTACTTCTGCAACTGTAGCAATTAATGGAAGTTTTAAATATTTCAAAAAATCTATAGGACTTCATGAAGAGGTTTTAGAAAAAATAATTGATTCGCCTTTTGATTATGATAAACAAATGAAGGTATATATTCCAAGAGATCTTCCATCTCCTACAGATCGTGGATTTTTAGATGGAATAAAAGATTTTGTAGAAAAACTTATAAAGAAGACAAAAGGGAATACATTTTTATTGTTCACCTCATATTCTACATTAAACTATCTATACTTTATGTTAAAAGATAGGTTAGAAAATGAAGGTTATGAACTATTTATTCAAGGGCAAGCACCGAGAAATCAATTGGTGGATATGTATAAAAAAAGTAGTAAACCCGTACTCTTTGGAACAGCATCATTTTGGGAAGGGGTAGATGTGAAAGGAGATAAGTTAAGCTCTGTAATCATAGTTAAGCTGCCATTTAAAGTACCGAGTGATCCAGTTGTAGAGGCCATTATAGAAAATTTAAATGCTGAAGGGAAAAATGCTTTTATGGAGTACCAAATACCTGAATCAATAATTAAATTTAAACAGGGAATTGGTAGACTTATTAGAAGTTGTGATGATAGAGGTGTAATAACAATTTTGGATAATAGAATTATAAAAAAAAGGTATGGAAGTCTATTTATAGATTCAATTCCAACAAAAAATATTCATATAAAAAACATAGATAATATCATATAAGGATGATATTGGAGGAAAAATTATGAAGAAAATTGAACTTTTTGGTAGAAGATTAACAATTGGGTTTGAGAAAAAAGAAAAAATGAAAAAAGAAATTAAAGATATAGAATATTCGGCAAAAGAAGTAGTTAGTGAAAAAATAGTATATCTTATCTTCATCTTAGTGATTACTGTAGTGAGTGCAAATTTATATTTATTTAATGGTAATTTGAGATTAGGAGATGTAGCCATAAGGGATATAGTAGCTCCTACAGATATCATTTATAATGATAAAGAAGCTAAAGACAGGATTATATCCGAGATAATAGAAAATTCTAAGAAGGAATATATAAGCGTAGAAAAGGTAGAAGAAGAAACTATTCAAAGAGTAAAAGTGTTTTTTCAACAATTAAAAAAAGAAAAAAAAATAGAGTTACAAATGGCTCACGAGAATATAAAAACTAGTTTTGACGTTGAAATATCTGAGGAACTTTTTACATATTTATTTGAAAAATCAGATAAAGAATTAGATTTTTTAAGAGATAAATATTTAGATGACATAAATATATTATATGAAAAAGGTGTTAAAAAAGATAGAAATCTATTAAGGCTTAATAGTTTATTTGAAAAAATGGAAAATTTAGATTCTAATGAAGAAAAATTTATAAAATTTTTTATCAAACCTAACTATATATTAGATACTGAAAAAACAAAAGAGTTATTAAGTGAAAAAATAGAACAAGTAAACAATGTCTCAGTACGTATAAATGCAGGATCGGTAATTTTAAAAAAAGGTGAAGCCGTTTCCGAAAATAAGGTAATTATATTAAAAAATGCAGGTCTTTATGGTAAAACAAGTAAGATAATAAAATTTATGGGGACATTTATATATTTGCTTATATTGTCTATAGTATTTAAAAATATTTGCATGAAGTTTTTATTTGATGAAATAAGAAAAAAAAGTTATTACAGCGCCATAATGTTATCTCTTGCTGTAGGAATAATATCTTTTAGAGTTATAGATCCAAATTGGAAATATATACTTCCTATAGAAACTGTATTTATTTTATTAGGAATTTTAATAAATGTAAAAACTAGTTTAATTATAGGTGGATTTTTGATACTTTATGGGGTCCCATTAAATGGATTTGGAGTAGAATACTTAGTTATAGAAATATTTAGTTTGATAGTTTCGTTATACTTGATTACAAAAATAAAAAATAGAACGAATATTATAAATACAGGTATTTATATAGGAATGACAAAGGTATTTATAGTGTTAACAATAGCAGTTGGGATGAATATGGAATTTTTAGATAGCTTGATTAAAAGTGGAATATTATTTTTATCAGGAGCTTTTACAGGAATGTTAACAATAGCACTCCTTCCATATTTTGAGAGAACATTTAATATTTTGACAGATATAAAATTACTAGAATTAGGAGATCTATCTCAGCCGTTACTTAGACGATTGTCGGTAAATGCTCCAGGAACATTTCATCATTCTATGATGGTAGCAACATTATCAGAACAAGCTACAGAAGCTATAGGCGGTAATCATGTGTTTGCTAGAGTCGCATCTTATTATCATGATATAGGAAAGATGAAAAGGCCACAATTTTATGTGGAAAATCAAGCAGATGGAGTAAATCCACACAATAATCTGACTCCTACCTTAAGTACTCTTATAATAACATCTCATACTAGAGATGGAGATGAAATGGGAAGAGAGTATAACTTGCCTAAAGAAATAAGAGATATTATGTATGAACATCAAGGAACGACTTTATTAGCTTATTTTTATAACAAAGCAAAACAAAGTAACCCATATTTAGAGGAAAGTGATTTTAGATATAGTGGGCCTAAACCTAGGAGTAAGGAATCGGCAGTAATAATGCTAGCAGACTCTATAGAGGCAGCAGTAAGATCCTTAGATGAAAAAACACCAGTAACAATAGAAAAAATGCTACGAAAAATTATAGGATCAAAAATTGAAGAACAACAGCTTTCGGATGCAGATCTTACATTTAAAGAGATAGAAATTATAATCAAAAGTTTTACAAAGATACTCATGAGTATACATCATGTAAGGATAAAATATCCAGGACAGAAGTAAAAGAATAAAATTTAGGAGGAAAAATGGAAATAATTGTTGAATTAACTAAAGGAATAGATGGGTATGACGAATTTATAGATTTAGAGACTGTAGAAGATTATATAAAAACAGTCATAGAGGATGAGTATGCTAATGAAAGAGATGTCTATATGTCTCTTTTATTGACTAACAATGAAAATATACAAATTGTGAATAGAGATTATAGAGGTAAAGATCAACCTACAGATGTTATTTCATTTGCCTACCTAGATACTGAAGATGATTTTCAATTAGGGCCGTATTTGACTTTAGGTGATATAGTAATATCTTTAGAGAGAGTAAAAGAGCAAGCTGGGGATTATAACCATAGTTTTAAAAGGGAATTTTATTATGTGTTGACTCACGGGATCTTACATCTACTAGGTTATGATCATATAGAGGATGAGGATAAAAAAATAATGAGGAAAAAAGAGGAAGAAATTTTAAATACACACGGGTATAGTAGAGACATCTAAAAAAAACAAGGATTATAATTTAATAATTGGTGTTACGAGCTTTCTAAGCATACAGCATCAATTATTCATTATCAATTTGACCCAAGGTCATAGGGTGGTTTTATGAAAAAAAAAATAACTAAAAATGGTAAATTTAACGAAAGCATAAATTATGCTCTAGAGGGTATAGTAACAGCTATAAAAACTGAACGTAATATGAGAATTCATATATTTGCCGGGATATTAGTGGTTATACTTAGTCTTATATTTGGTGTAACAGGATCGGATCTAAAAAGTCTCTCCTTTGCGGTAACATTGGTATTTTTAGCAGAGCTACTGAATACAGCTATAGAGGCTACAGTGGATATAAGTACAACGAGGTATCATCCATTGGCTAAAAAAGCCAAGGATGTAGCAGCTGGAGCAGTACTCATCGCATCTCTAAATGCTTTAGTAATAGGTTATATAATTTTTAGTAAAAAATTAAAAAAAGATACTTTTGAGACCTTTAGATTATTAAAATCGTCCTATATAGACACTGTTTTACTGGTAATATTTATAGTAGTAGTAGGAGTTTTTATAATTAAATCTTATTATAAAAAAGGAAAATTGCTACATGGAGGAATGCCTAGTGGGCATTCAGCAGTAGCTTTTGGACTTTGGGTAGGAGTATCTTATGCAACAGAAAATATAGTGGTAACAATATTGACTTTTGGAATAGCGCTTTTAGTGGCTCAGTCTAGGATTGAAGGACGAATTCATACCCCTATAGAGGTCATGGCTGGAAGTGTCTTAGGGACATTTGTTACTTATATTTTATTGAAATTGATATTTTAGGGTGGTAAAATTATGATAACAGAATTGGATTACTTAGTTCTTAGTGGCCTTTCATATGGTGATTTTAAAGAGGAAGACATCGGTTATTCTTTAGAAGAAATATTGTTTTTGAACAGTGAATCTAAAAAGAGGTTACTTTCTTTTCCTAATGAAGTTTGGTCTTATGGAGGAAGTGAGATATTTGAAAAAACATTCCATACTTTTTTATGTGAATGGAAAGTAATAGGAATAATGGATGATACATATAAACAAGGTATAGAAAAAACTGGTTTTTATGCTATAGCTTTTGAAAAAAATAAACAAGTAGTTATATCTTATAGGGGTACAGAACTTAGTTCATTTGGAGAAGCATACAAAGATTTTATAGAAACAGACCTATTGATTAGTGTGGATAAAAAACCAAAACAATTAGAACAAGGAGTAGAATTTTATAAAGAAATTTTAAAGATGAATTATGAAAGTATAGCTTTGACTGGACATTCTTTAGGTGGAGGAATAGCTCAATATGTTGCATTAATTTCTGATTTAAAAGAATGCGGTATACCAAAGGTTTATACTTGGAACGCTCTTGGAATTAATAAAGCAGGAATCTTAAGTTTAGAAGATTTTTTAGAGTTTGATTCTATAGCAGAGAGAAAATACCCCTCTTTAAAAAATAATGAAATACTATATAAAAGGGTAAAAGCTTATTACTATAGCTATCTTTTTAAAACATTGAAAAAGAATAATTATATTAAAGACAAAGAGAGCATAAAAAAAATATCCAAATTAGAATTTAAATTGGAATTAGATGAAGATGCAGAGAAAAAATTAGAAAATATATTTACAATATCTAATAAATCCATGTTACCTTTTTTTTCTAAAACAGAAGAAGAAAAAAATGAATTGATAATGAGTCCTAAAGTTTTTATAGAAGATTTTTTTGATGAAAATATGATCTATGAGGAGCTGACTAGGGCAAGAAAATTTATTAAAAAATTTAAAAATAATAATAAATATGATGAATATATAATTAATTTTGTTCATTCAGAAGACTTTACAATCACACTCTACCCACATTTAGGCAGTACCTATGCTATAAATAAAGGTCTAGTTAAATCAGAGGAAAAATTACCTCCTCTTTTAAAAAAAATGTATGCGTTTACTAAATCTATGAGAAGTTATCATATGTACCAAGTGTTTTTACCTTTTTTTAGTTTTGAAGGGGAAGATAGAGGGCATATAAAAAAAGAATTGAGTATTGATTATATAGCCACTGAGGTTAGAAGGGTCATCTATCAAGAAAAGGATTTGACCGATGAATTTTTGGGGTTTTATTATAATGGTTTAGAATTAGATAGTGACAATTATTATAAAATTAAAAAAACTCTCCTACATGGAATGGGAATGACTAAGGCAGATATAAAATATTTAAAAGAAGCTATTATAATGATAAAAAGAATGGATTTTGCAAAATTCAGAGAATTATGGAAAAAAGTGAAAAAAAAGGTCGGTAGCCCCTATGTAAAAAAAGATGTATATGACCTGATAAGCTTTAACAAAAGGCATAAATAACCCTTATTTTTCTTGAAGATTCTTCTTAATTATTGTATAATTAGTTAAAAAGGTTGATCTGAAAAGATTAACAGGTATGGAAAAAGAAAATAATATGGAGGAATAAAAATGAAAGCGGCAGATAAATTAAGAGCAGGAAGTACATTTGAAGTAAATGGAGTACCATTTTTAATATTAAAAGCAGATAGATTCCAATCAACATCAGGAAAAAGACAAAGAGCACCAGAAATTACATTTAAAGTAAAAGATCTTATCAGTGGAAGGATCAATGAAAATACAGTAAAGGCATCTGATATGATGAATGACATCATGCTAGATAAGCAATCTATGCAATTTTTATATGAAGATGGTGGAGAATATAATTTCATGAATCAAGAAACATTTGAGCAAATTGGATTACAAGCAGAAGATTTAGATGGTGCTGTAAACTATTTAAAAGAAGAAGTTATTATCGACATCTTATTCTATGAAGGAAGACCAGTAGGAGTAGAATTAGAAAATCATATGGTATTTAAAGTAACTTATACAGAGCCTGGATTAAAAGGCGATACTACAGGAAAAGCACTTAAATCTGCTACAATTGAAACTGGATATGAATTAATGGTTCCGTTATTTATCGAGATGGATGAATTAATCAGAATAGATACAAGAACAGGTAAATACGTAGAAAGAGCTAAGTAAGAGATTTTTAAACCTAGAAAATTTTAATTTTCTAGGTTTTTTTTAACAGAAGTTATAGATCCTGTACTTTTTTTACCCTCCACTGAAGAGGATATCAGATAAAAAAGAGGAATAAAGATAGGTAACTAGAAGGAGATAACTATGAAGAAAATAACTATGAAAAAAATATTAAAATTAATAATAATGTTTATGATTATTTCTATATTTGCCTTTGGATCAACGAGGAGTATAGCTAGTTTTAATACCCTTCATTTGGGTTGGAAAAGTGATCATAGACAGGAAAAAATAGAGGGATTAGCAAGTATCATATCTTCTTTTGATCTTATAGGAATTCAAGAAGTCATGAAAAAAGATGAAGTAAAAAAACTAACTAACGAGTTAAAAGCTCAAACAGGGATAGAATGGAGATACCATATTTCACCATATGCTGTAGGGAGTAAGAAATATAGAGAATACTTTGCATATCTCTATAGAACTGATAGGGTAAAACTCCTAAAAAAAGGTAAATTTTATCCAGAAGTAGACAGAGGACACAATTTCATGAGGGAACCATATGGGGCTAAATTTCAAATGGGAGATTTTAAATTCACCTATGTTTTAGTACATTCGATATTTGGAAAGAAAAAAACAGAGAGACAATTAGAAGGTATGCAGATGGTCGATGTATATGATTGGTTTAAAGAGGAATATGATAAAAATAATAAGGAAAATATAGTTATAATTGGAGGAGATTTCAATATACCTTCCTATGATGATGCTTTTTCTGGCTTTCTAAAGCATTCTGATATGATTGTCGATGCAATACCTCCTAATCAAAAAACAACTATAGGAAAGAGTGGATTGGTTTCTAGCTATGACCATATTTTTTATCCCTATGAATTAATGCAAGGGTGGTATACAGGTAGAAATGGAATATTAGATTTTACAGATAACAACTATAGGGAGATAAGAAAGGTCATATCAGATCATCTACCTGTATTCATAGAGGTAAATACTGTAAAGGATGAAGGAGAATAGGATGAAAAAAAAGGCAATAATATTTTTAAGTGGAAGAGTTAATTTAGAGGCAGAATATTATAAGGGCATAGAGTATAGTGACTATGATATATACTGTGCAGATGGGGGAGCAAATCATGCCTATAATTTGGGAATAATTCCAAAATTAATATTAGGAGATTTGGATTCGATTAGTATAGAGGCAAGATCTCATTATGAAAATTTAGGAGTGAAATTTGAAAAATTTTCTGTATCCAAGGATTTTACTGATGGAGAGTTGATTTTGGAAGAAGTAACAACAAAGTATAAAAATGTTTTAATATTAGGAGGATTAGGAGGTCGAACAGATCATTTTTTGACTAATCTAAACCTCTTGGAAAAGTACCAAAATATTACATATGAAGATGAAAATGAGGAAATTTTCTGGGTGAAAAAAGATATGGTGATTAGAGATCAAAAGGACAAAACTATCTCCTTTATTCCGATTACATCGATTACAGCATTGACATTGGAAGGGTTTTGCTACCCTTTAGACAAGGCTAATATCTCTAGATCTAGTTCTATCTGTATGAGTAATATAATAGATCATGATGTTGTACGAATAAGTTACGGTAGCGGTTCTGTTATAGGAATAATTCAGAAATAATTACAAGTATTCATAGGAAAAACAGAAATAATATAGTATATATATAATATAGAACTAGGAGGTGATTGTGATGATGTATATTACGCTGTTGTTAGTAGTATTGGCTATTATAATATTTTATTTGTCAGCGCTTTTGGTATTTACACCCTATGAGGAAGATGATAAATACGTTCTTAAAATTTTGGAATCTGGATATAAACTTCATCTGGTCGCTACTGAAAAACACGGGATATTAAAAAAAATAACAGATAGCAGTGCTAAATTGATATTAACCTTAGTATATTTTATTTTAAAAGATCGCAAATATACTGATAGTATTGAAACTAAAAACGAAGATGAAGATGAGATTAATTAAAAAAAATCCCTTAAAATAGTAATTTACTATTTTGGGATTTTTTTATTATTTAGGAAATTATAAATTTAAAGATATGCAAAAAAAATAATTTGTTTAGTCAAATGATAAAGAATTTTCGGTAAAAAATTTATTTCAAAGGATAAATAAATAAAAAAGTATATGCAAAAAGGATCTTAAAAAATAAGCTTCTTCAAAAGTATTGAGTTTTAAAATTTTAAGGGTAATATAAATCTCCGTATTTTTTATTTCTAAATTTTTAATTAAATTAAATTAAATTAATTTTTAAAAAAATAGATTTATTGTGCTAATATATTATACAATACAATTTATGGGCTTATACTTTATTATTAAAATCA
Source organism: Psychrilyobacter sp. (assembly GCF_049671765.1). Taxonomy (NCBI): domain Bacteria; kingdom Fusobacteriati; phylum Fusobacteriota; class Fusobacteriia; order Fusobacteriales; family Fusobacteriaceae; genus Psychrilyobacter; species Psychrilyobacter sp. The sequence continues at coordinate 3,218 of NZ_JBATVM010000053.1, read as the reverse complement.
TGGGAAGAACGTAGCTTTAGAAATAATTTTGGTTATTTAAAAGATCAATTATCTAATTTAGGATAAGATTAAAAAATTATTTATATATTTGCAAAAGTTTTAAACTATTGATACAAATGTTTTAGAAAGGAGAAGAAATGCCAGAATCAAATATTTTTTTTGAAAGGGATTCTGATAATTATTTATTGGAATCATTTAGAATTCTTAGGAGTAATATATATTTTTTAGAAAAAAATAAAAATAAAATAATTATATTTACAAGTACTATACCAAATGAAGGAAAGACTACTATATCTGCTAATTATGCAATGTCAGAAGCTGTGACGGGAAAGAAGGTGATCTTAGTAAACTGTGATATAAGAAAATTTAGACCTTTTGATAAATTAAAAAAAGAATCTTATGGGATTGAAAGTGTACTTTTAGGTGAAAAGAAAGTAAATGAGGTAATTATCAAAGAATTTAAAGAAAACTTGGATCTTTTACCTTCCCAACATTATTTAAATGGAGATGTAACTGAATTATTTTTAAATAATAGGATTAAAGAATTATTAGAGAATCTGAAAAAAAAATATGATCTAGTAGTACTTGATACTTCGCCCCTGAGTATAGCTACCGATGCAGCCATACTTTCAGAATATGCAGATGGGATTGTCTATGTATGCGGATATAATATGGTAAAAAAAGAAAAAATGATTCGTGCAAAAAAAATATTGGAACGAGCTGGAGCTAAAATATATGGGATAGTAATAAATAAAATAGATGAAAAAACTTATGTAAATGAATATGGGTATGATGAATATAGATATTACAATAATTATGTTAATGGATAGTATTAAAAATACTAAAAAATATTTTGGATACAGTTTAATAAACTATATCCTTTTCTTTATTTAAACTCAAAAGAAAAGTTAAGAGATTAGAAGATGATAATGTGAGGTAGAGTGTAATTATGGATAATAGATTTTTTAATTAATATAATAAAAATGTAAAATATTTAAAAATATTAATAAACATAAATTTATTAATATTAATATTTGTGGTAAAATAATTATTGAAAAGAAAAAAAAGAAAAAAGAAAAATATTAGGGGGAGAGAGAGTGAAAAAAAGTAAAAGAGAGGAAGATTTTAGAGATGAGTGGGAAGACGGTGATGATGATGAAATAGAACTGATGGATCTAGTTTTTATACTTATTAGAAGTTGGAAACTTATTGTATTAAGTGCATTGCCATTGATTATATTAGGAACTGTGTTTGCTATGACAAGACCAGATGTATATAAGGCTGAAGCTACTCTCATGGTATCTAGTGGACAGATCTATTCTGTGAATAATTTAGATAATGCTGAAATCTCTAAAAATCAAAAATTAGTATCATCTTATACAGAGATAGCAAAAAGTAAAAGTATTATGAGAAGTGTAATCAGAAAATTAGATTTAGATATGGAGCCAGAAGAGATAGCTAAGCTATTAAAAGTAATTCCTGTAGAAGACACAGAATTTATTAAATTAAGCTATACAGATAGAAATGCCCAAAGATCTGCTCTTTTGACTAATGAAGTAGCAAAAGAATTCATCTCCAAGATAAAAAAAGTAATGAGTTTTGAAAATTTAAAAATTGTTGAGAAAGCATCGGTACCAGACAAGGCTCTACCTAAAAAAAGGGCTCTTATCCTAGCAGTTTCAATGGTTTTAGGAGTGATGGTTGGAGTGTTTATAGCATTTATGGTAGAATTTTTACATAGTAAACTTCGAAAACCAGAGGATATAGAAAAAATAATGGGGTGCTCTGTTTTAGCCAATATACCAGATTTTAGTATTGAAAAGACAGGTGAGAAAAATGGCAAATAAACAAATAAAAAGTGAAAGAAAGATCTTTTTTAAAGGAGATCAAGACACTCAACTGGCTGAATCTCTAAGAGTTCTTAGAACAAATATACATTTTATGGAGGAAAAAGGAAATAGAGTAGTAGTTTTTACAAGTACTATACCAAAGGAAGGAAAGAGTACTGTAGCTGCTAACTATGCCATGTCTGTAGCTATAAGTGGGGAAAAAGTATTGTTGGTAGATTGTGATATAAGAAGACCTAGGGCTCATAGTAGTTTTGGAATTAGAATTGATCATGGTATGGGAAGTATTCTTATGGGAGATAAAGCACCAGAAGATGTAATATTAAAAAATGTAGAAGAAAATTTAGATATCTTACCCTCTAAACATATTAGTCAAAATGTAACAGAATTATTTTTGGGAAGTAAGATGAAAAATTTATTAAAAGAATTAAGAAAACAATATGATCTAATAGTTTTAGATACACCTCCTCTTGCAGTAGCTACAGATGCAGTAATTTTGTCTGAGTATTCAGATGGAGTAGTATATGTATGTGGATATGATATGGTATCAAAAAAAGAGTTACTCAATGCTAAGAAGATGCTCGATAGAGCTAAAGCAAATATATACGGAATAGTAGTGAATAAGATAGATAAAAGAGGTTATTCATATGGAAATTATGGATATTATAATAATTATTATAGTTACTATGAGGAATATATAAAAGGGGAAAAATAATGATAGATCTTCATTGCCATATTTTACCGGGAATAGACGATGGATCTAAAGATATGAATGAATCTATGGAATTAATTTTGTCTGCTCAAAGATTAGGATGTAAAAAAATATGCTGTACCACCCACTATAGAGTTGGAAGGTATGAAAATAAAAATTATGACGGTGCTTTAAAAAAATTAAGAGATCAATTGAAGATAGATAAAATAGACATAGAACTTTTAGAAGGTAATGAACTTTTTTTAGATTTAGAAGGTCTTTCGGCCTTAAAAGAAAAAAAAGTAAAAACTTTAAATAAAAGTGATTATCTTTTGGTAGAAGCTATCCCAGGAATGACAAAGGTAGCACTAGAGAAATCATTGGAATTAATTATAAATTTAGGATATAAACCAGTTTTGGCTCATGTAGAAAGGTATCCATTTATAAAAGTAAAAACTCTATATGAATTAAAAAAACTAGGAGTTGTGATCCAAGTAAATCTGAAATCTCTGAGACATAAAAAAAAAATATATAAGTGGATAGAGCTGGGTCTTGTAGATATTTTGTCCAGTGATGTTCATGATAGAAAATATAGAAACTATGAATTAGGAGATATAATAAAAGAGATAGACAATAAATTAGGTAGAAAAACTAGGGAAAGATTACTCATGGGTAATCCT
>NZ_JBATVM010000052.1:0-14801 GCF_049671765.1 Psychrilyobacter sp. | reverse complement strand
ATGTGTGGTGCATTTTTTCTAGCAATGTTTACAGTGAAAAGTAATGATAAAAGTGTTTCTATTGGTATAATAATTGGTATGGTTGTTACATTTTTAATAAGTCAACAAATAAATATTAGTTGGATATGGAATCCTGCAATTGGTTTTGTAATAACGTCTATTAGTGGTTATTTATTCAGTTGCTTTATAAAATCAAATAAGAGTGAAGATGAAAAATATAAGTACACTTTGATTGGTCAAAGAAAAAAGATGATTTCAGATAATGAAGTGTCAGAAGAGGGAGTTTCTAAACTACCTTTAGAATTTGACAGATATTCAATAGTACTAATAGTATTTTTTTTACTACAATATATTATTCTTTATTCTATAGGAAACTATTAAAATACACGAAAGAAAGGTAGGTTAAATTATGGCAATAACATTAAAAGATATAGCAAAAATAGCTGGTGTAAGTGAATCTACTGTTTCTAGATGCTTAAATGATAGCCCATTAGTCTCAAAAAAAACAATGAGTCGAGTAAAAAAAATAGCTGAAGAATATAATTTTCAGTGTAATGTAAATGCAAGAAATTTGGCTAATAGAAAAACAAAACGTATTGGAATAATATTTCCAGATGAATTTTATAAATTTAATATGAGAGATTTTTTTAGTTCTTTAGAGGAATACCTCCTTAAGGGTGTTGAAGAACAAAATTATGAAGCGGTAGTTTATACTTTAAATAGTAGAAGTCGTGTAAAAAGTAATATAAAAAAACTTACCAACGGAAGAGAAGTAGACGGACTTTTAATTGCCTGCAGAGATATCCCAATAGAAGATATCGAAGCACTAAAACGAAATAAGGTTCCACATACGTTGGTCTATTATAAACCCAAAAAATACTGTGGTCCAATGAAACTATTTACAAATGATAATGTTTATAGTGGCTATCTTGCTACGAAGTATTTAATTGAAAATGGATGTAAAAAAATTGCTACTATCACAAGTGATAATAAACAATTAAAAAACTATTCTCAGCGCACTATAGGTTACCTAAAGGCTATTAGAGAGTCTAAGTTAAAAATAGAAAAAGATTATATAATAAAAGATATAATGGATTTTAAAACTGGAGAGAGTCTCGCTTTTGAAAAAATAAACTTTTTTAAAACAATTGACGGAGTAGTCTGTCAGCAAGATAAGATTGCTCTGGGGCTTATTAAAGGACTTATTAAACAAGGATTTTCTATTCCAGAAGATATATCTGTAATTGGTCATGATAATTTGGAAATCGTAGATTTCTTTGATCCAAAACTTACAACTGTTCAACAGCCCTTTAAAAATATCTGTGAGAATGCTGTAATTGACCTATTTGATCAGATAAATGGAGTAGATAAAAAGGTTAGAAGGATATTTAAAAGTAATATTATTGAAAGGGAAACAGTTAAAACTAGATTTTAATATTTTTTTAAGGGACTAAATTAATTTAGTCCTTCTTCCGTTCTCTCTTCCTTCTACCTTTAAAAGTATTCTCATCCCCAGATAACACCGTAAAGTAAATATTTTAACTTGAAACACATTTGAAATTCCTTTGTTATAGTATAAGTAATTATATTAAGATCGCTTACAAAATTTATTTAGTGAAGAAGGATAGATTATTAAAAATATACCAAATAAAAGGAGAAAAATATGAAAAGAATAAAATTAAATGAAGGTCTAACACTTTCCAAAATAATCCATGGTTGGTGGAGAGCTGAAAATTGGAATATGACAGTAGATGAAAGAGTAGAATTAATAAAAAAATGTTTAGCAAAAGGAGTAACAACATTTGATCATGCTGATATCTATGGGGGAGGAATTTGTGAAGAACTTTTTGGAGAAGTTTTAGAAAAAAATCCTAAACTTAGAAAACAAATGGAAATAATAACTAAATGTGGAATTAGGTTTGAGCATCCAAATATGCCTAAAAATGATGGACATTATTATGATAGCAGTTACGAACATATTATGTATACTGTAGAAAAATCTTTAAAAGGGTTGAAAACTGATTATGTAGATCTATTATTGATACACAGACCTGATATGTTTATGGATCCTAAAGAAGTCGCAAAGGCGTTTGTAGAGTTAAAAAGAAGTGGAAAAGTAAAAAGTTTTGGAGTTTCCAACTTTCTTTCAGAACAATTTGACATGTTACAGTCTTATTTAGATTTTCCACTTACTATAAATCAACTTGAGTTATCTGTTGGTTGTTACGATAATTTTGAAAATGGATCTGTAGATAACGCGCTTAAAAATAGGACCAAACTTATGGCTTGGTCTCCTCTTTTAGGGGGAGAGTTATTTTCATCTCAAGAAGATAAATTTGTAAGACTTCGTAAAACACTAGAAGAAATAAAAGAAGAAGTTGGAGCCTATGGTATAGATGAAATTGCTTATGCATGGCTAATGAATCATCCTAGCAACATAGCACCTATTGTAGGGTCAGGGAAAATGGCGAGAATAGAGGCTGCTATAAGAGCTTTAGATATAAAACTTACAAGAAAACAGTGGTTTAATATACTTGATGCATGTAGAGGTTTTGAAATAGCTTAAAAAGTAAAAGGTTTGTGAATTATTACAGTAATCATAGATCCCAATGGAATTTCCAAAAAAAGCTAGAACAACTTGAGACTTTATTAAAAAACCTGTGACTTTCTTAATTGATATTTAATTTTTTTTTATTAGATTTCTATGATATTATACTAATATTATTTAGTTTTATACTAAATTAAAAAAATATTTATAGGATATTTAAAAAATTAAAAGGAGGATTATGATAAGAAACCTATATATTTATCATAATAAGATGTGAAAATGAAAATACTGAAATCAAAAAATATTTTTTATGTAATTTGTTTTATAATACTAGGTTTAGCTTTATCTAGTTGTAGCTCAACTACATCTAAAGTAAAAACTGAAATGGATAACGATGTTATGTATCAAGTCTCTACATTAAATGCTTTGATGCTAGGACAATATGACGGGGCTGTTACCGCCAAAGAATTTTTAGCTAATGGAGATACTGGGATAGGAACTTTAGACCAATTAGATGGAGAAATGATTGTTGTAGATGGAAAGATGTATCAAATAAAATCTGATGGGAAAGTCTACACAGTTTCAGACAGTACAACGACTCCATTTGGTGTAATCACTAATTTTGAAAAAGATATAACAGTAAAAGGTTTAAATGGAATAAAAAATATTGATGAATTGAAAAATATCGTTAATAAAAGTATAGACTTAGAAAAAAATAGAAATTATATTTATGTTATTAAATTAGAGGGAGAATTTAATAAAATACATGTACGTAGTGTTCCTAAACAAAATAAACCATATCCAGCATTAAAAGAAGTTGCAAAGCAGCAAACAGAATTTAAATACAATGATTCTAAAGGAGTAATTGTAGGAGTATACTTCCCAAATTATTTCAGTCAATTAAATGTAAGCGGTTGGCATTTCCACTACATTTCTAATGATAGAAAAGTTGGAGGACATTTACTTAATGTTGATGTAAAATCAGCAGTTCTTGATATAGATGTTACAGATAAATTTAAACTTATTATGCCTAAAAATGACTCATTTGGTAATGTAGACATGACCGGTGTTCTTCAATCTGATATTAAAAAAATAGAAAGTAAATAAATACAGATTAATGTAATATAATAAAAATTCCTACAGTTTTAAAACTGTAGGAATTTTTTATTGTATAGAAAATTATAAACTTAAATATTTGTAAAAGAAATAAAAGGTTATTTAGACAGTAAAAAATTACTTTTAGGAGTTTACTTGGGACTGTTGCAAGTTTTGTATAAACTATAAAAATTAATGTAAAACTTTTATAAAATGAGAAGTAATAATTTTTTAATTATTGCTTCTCGTTTTCAATATCTTTGTATATATCAGATAAACACAATATAATATTTTAGTGATTTTTTATTTTTATCTATTATGTACTAAGTTATCTACGAGATGACACGCTACAAAATGCCCCTTTGAAATTTCATTTAATCCAGGATCTCCATGACTGCATTCTGGTCTAGCATATGCACACCGTCTTGCAAATCTACACCCTTCTTCTGGATTTATTGGAGAAGTTATCTCTCCATGTAATTCAATTCTATCCATCTTATGCTTTAAATTTGCTACTGGAATAGCGGAGAGTAAAGCTTTTGTATATGGATGTCTTGGGTTTTTAAATAATACTGCAGATGGTGCTTTTTCAACTAATTGTCCTAAATACATTACTGCAATATCATCTGAAAAATGTTTAACTACAGATAAATCATGAGTAATAAACATAAAAGTCAATCCTAATTTTTGTTGTAAATCTTGCATAAGGTTTAAAACTTGAGCTTGGATAGATACATCTAATGCTGATACAGGTTCATCACAGACAATAAACTTTGGATTTAGCGATAATGCACGAGCTATACCTATTCTTTGTCTCCTCCCTCCATCTAATTCATGAGGATATGTATTTAATAGTCTTTGACTTAACCCTACTAAGTCCATTAATTCTTTTACTTTATTACCTAATTCTTTCTTATTGCTAACTAATTTATGAATGATCAACGGTTCTCCTATGATCTCACTTACGGTCATTCGAGGATTTAAGGATGCAAAAGGATCTTGAAATATTATTTGCATGTCCTCTCTTAATTTTCTCATCTGATTTTTATCAAATTCCCTTATATTTTTACCCTCAAAAAAAATATCCCCATCTGTAGCTTCTAAAAGCCTAAGAATTACTCTTCCAGTTGTAGACTTTCCACAACCAGATTCTCCTACAATCCCTAAGGTTTTGCCTTTTTCTATAGAAAAATTTACTCCATCTACTGCATGTAACATTCCTTTAGGAGTTGAAAAATATTTTTTTAAATTTCTTACTTCTAATATTTTATCTGCCACTTTTATTCCTCCCTATATCCATTCTTGTTTAACATCTTTTTCAAACATTAGACACTTAATTCTATGCCCATCAATATTTGTATGCTTCGGTACTCTACTAGAACAAATATTTTTGGCTTTATCACACCTAGGATGAAATGCACATCCAGAAGGTAGATTAGTTGGATCTGGCATACTTCCCTTAATGGGACTAAGTCTTGTAACATGACTGCCTAGACTTGGTATAGAACCGAATAATCCCATTGTATATGGATGTTTTGTAGATTCGAATATATCCTCTATCTTTCCATATTCTATAATTTCGCCACCATACATTATAGCTACCTTATCACAAACTTGAGCTACTACACCTAGATCATGTGTAATCATTAGCATGGCTGTTTTAAACTTTTCTTTTAGGTTATTCATAAGGTCTAATACTTGAGCTTGGATAGTAACATCTAAAGCTGTTGTAGGCTCATCTGCAATAAGTAACTTCGGATTGCATGCAAGTGCAATGGCAATTACAACCCTTTGTTTCATTCCACCAGAAAATTGATGAGGATAATCATTGTACCTTGTTCCTGAAATACCTACTAATTCAAGCATTTCTTTGGCTTTTTCAATTGCTGTTTCAACATTTATATCTTGATGAATTAATATTACTTCCGAGATTTGTTCTCCAACACTCAATACTGGATTCAATGATGTCATTGGATCTTGAAATATCATAGAGATCTTATTTCCTCTTATTCCTCTCATATCATCCTCAGAAAGTAACAATAGATCCCTTCCTTCAAATTCAATACTCCCCCTCATTATTTTACCTGGAGGATTAGGTATAAGTCTCATCATTCCTAAAGCTGTAGTAGTCTTTCCTGCTCCTGTTTCTCCTACTAGTCCTAACGTCTCTCCCTCTTTCAAATCTAAATTAATACCATTCACTGCTTTTACTACTCCATCTTCAGTTGTATACTGAATAGTAAGATCTTTTATATTTAATAATTTATCACTCATAAGACTTTTCTCCTTTTGTTATAGTATAGAAAAATATACCCCAACATACTGCTGATTCACTCTATGTTGTGCCTATTTGGATGCAATATCACTCCGCTTTATTTAATTATGATTTTAATCGTGGATCTAATGCGTCTCTAAGTCCATCTCCAACTAAGTTTAAAGCTAAGATAGTAATTACTATTGCTATGCCTGGAATAGTAGTTACATGTGGTGCATATCTAAGGTATTGTCTACCTCCTGAAAGCATTGCTCCCCATTCTGGTGCAGGTGGTTGAATACCTAAACCTATAAAACTAAGTCCAGCTGTTGAAAGTATTGCTCCTGCTACTCCTAATGTTCCTTGAACAATTACTGGAGCAAGTGCGTTCGGTATGATGTGTTTAAATATAATTCTAAAATCATCTGCTCCAATTGCTTTAGCTGCTTCTACAAATTCCTGATCTCTTATTGAAATTACCGATGCTCTCACAATTCTTGCATATCCAGGAACCGAAGATATACTGATTGCAAGCATAAGATTAAATAAGTTTGGTCCTAGTGCCGAAACTATTGCAATAGCAAGTAAAATACTAGGAACTGCAAGGAAAACATCCATTATTCTCATGATAACATTATCTAATTTTCCACCATAATAACCAGCTATAGCTCCTAAACTCCCACCAATAACTATGGAAATCCCAACAGCTAATATTCCGACTTGCAGTGATACACGGGCACCATGAATAAGTCTAGCAAACATATCTCTACCGTATTCATCGGTTCCAAAAATATGTGCTCCACTTGGACTTTGTAATCTATCTCTTAAATTTTGCTTGATTGCTAAACTATCATATGGTGCAATAACATCAGCAAAAATAGCTAATAGGACTATTATTGATAAAATTGCAATACCAGCCATGGCCATTTTATTTTTTTTTAGTCTTCTCCATACTTCCGCCAACTGACTTCTTTTTTTATTTACAGTTTCGTTAGAAGAATTTTTATCTATATTTTCACTGTTTAATACTTCTGACATAATTAAATCCTCCTTTTATTTATATTGAGATTTAACCCTTGGGTCTACAAATCCATATAAGATGTCTACAAATAAATTTACTATTGAAAATGTTGTAGCAAGGAATAAAACCGCTGCTAACACAACTGGCGTGTCCTTACTTCTAATAGCTTCTACCATCATTCTTCCCACTCCTGGCCAAGAATAAACAGTTTCTGTAAGTACCGCTCCACCTAATAAGTAACCAAATTGTAATCCTACAACTGTGATTACTGGAATTAATGCATTTTTAAGAGCATGTTTGTTAATAACTTTTTTTTCACTAACACCTTTAGCTCTAGCTGTTCTAATATAATCTTGTCTAATTACTTCTAACATAGACGATCTAGTCATCCTTGTAATTATTGCTGCAGCTCCTGTTCCAAGTGTAATAGATGGAAGGATCAAACTTTTCCACCCTCCAAATCCACCTGATGGTAACCACCCTAAACCAACTGAAAAAAATAAGATCAACATAAGTCCTAACCAGAAGTTTGGCATTGCAACCCCTAAGAGGGCAGCTATCATACTGGTACTATCCATTATAGAATATTGTTTAGTCGCAGATATAATTCCCACAGGTATACCAATTAATATAGCTATTATCACACCAATTATTGCCAAAATTAATGTATTTGGAAACCTTTGGAAAATCTCTCCAAATACCTCTCTACCACTTGTATAAGATCTTCCAAAATCTCCTTGTACTGCATTTAGAACAAATCTTCCATATTGCATTAAAAATGGATCATTAAGTCCCATCTTCTCTCTGAGTGCTAGCACTTGTACTTTAGGAGCACTTTCTCCTAAAATAAGTTGTGCTGGATCTCCAGGTGTAAATGACATTATTGAAAATACTAAAAATGATACACCCAATAATACTGGTATCAATAATAATATTCTTTTAAATATATATTTATGCATATTCCCCCCCTAATTTTTATATTTATTTCTTTAAAAAAATCACCCTCTAAAATTAACTATTTCAGAAGGCAATTAAGATTATTTTTGTTGATCAAAATACACTCCGTAGATCTTATGATGTCCTGCTGGATTTAATTTAAATCCTTTTACATCTTTATTGATACCAGCATTCATTGTTTGATAATATAATGGATCTACTGGTAAATCTTCCATGATTTGCTTTTGAATTTTAGCGTATAGTTCTAATCTTTCTTTTGGATCTGTCGATGATTTAGCTTTGTCTAGCCACTTATCTACATCTCTATTTCCATAAAAAGATCTATTCCCAGCTCCACCAATGTTAGCACTGTTAAATAAGGCATTTAATCCATAGTCAGCGTCTCCTGTAGTGGTAACCCAACCTAAGATAAACATCTCATGATCTCCTCTTGCAGTTCCATCTAAGTAAGCTCCCCATTCTACTGGTTCTACTGCCATTTCTATTCCTACTTGCTTTAATTGATCTTGTACAATAGTTGCAATTTGCAATCTTACTGGATTATCATTTGTCCATATTGTAGTTTTAAAACCATTTGGATATCCTGCTTCAGCCAATAATTTCTTAGCTAATTCTGGATCATATTCATATGATTTTGCATCTTTATCATATCCAAATACTTTTGGTCCAATAGGTGAATTTGCTTTTGATCCAGCACCATCTAATACTACATCGATGATGATATCGACGTCTATTGCATGTCCAATGGCTTGTCTAACTAACTTATTATCAAATGGTGCTTTTTCGAAGTTAAATCCAATATATGCCATAGATAATGATTCTTCTTCTATCAAGTTTAAGTTTTCGTTATCTTTGACTTGGTTTTTATCAATAGGTTCAATATCATATGCAATATCTACTTCACCAGTTTCTAAACTGATAGTTCTATTTGTACCTTCAGTTATATTTCTAAAGATTACATTTTTAACTTTAGGAGCTCCTAAGAAATAATTTTCATTTGCTTTTAATACAATTTGGTCTCCTGAATCCCATTTTACAAATGCATATGGTCCTGTTCCAACTGGATGTTGTCCATAGTCATCTCCAGCTTCAGTAACAGCTTTTTCATTTAAGATAGAAGACGCTGTATGTGCTAAATGGTGTAATAATGGCCCGAATGGTTCCTTTGTAATTATTTTAACTGTATAATCATCTACTACTTCAACTTTATCCACAGCTTCTATAATATGATGAACAGTTGGTGAAGCTAACATCTCTTCAATTGTAAATTTAACATCCGATGCTTTTAACTCTTCCCCATTATGGAATTTCACTCCCTTTCTTAGATGAAAGATCGTTGTTGTAGAATTTGGTTGGTCCCATGATTCTGCAAGTGCAGGTACAATATTCATATCTACATCAGTTGATACCAACCCACTATAAATTTGTGCTGATACTCTAGATGACGGTTGATCATTTGATGCATGTGGATCCAATGATTTAGCATCGGCTCCTTGAGCTACCACCAAAGTATCTTTTAGTTTAGTTTCTTTTTCACCACCACCACAAGCTGTTAACGTTATTAAGACAACCAATGATGAAATTAATAATAAAAATTTTCTCATATTTCCCTCCATATTTATTCTTATTTTTATAAGCTATTTCTAAGATAATATTACCCCTTTATTTTTAATTTGTCAACAAAATAATATACTGCTGTTTCATTTAATTACTTTTTCAACAGTTACCGAATTTTTATACCCAATTAAACATAAAATACTAAAATTTTATACGTATGTGAAATAAAAAAAATTAAAATATTATTTTTTTTTAAAATCATAATAAAGTTTACCTTTAAATAAGTCAAATTAAAAAAAATATTTTAGTTTTTCATTATTTTTTTTAAAGTTTCATAAGAAAAAATGATATTCACCACAAAAAAATATTTAATTTATAAGTTCCTATATTTTATTATAAAAAGGAAAAAAAGAAAATAAATATATATATAAGTAATCATTAGAGTTTTTAAAGAAACTTAAACTTATATAAAAAATTAGGATTTTTATGTCACTGATTTTGAGGAGATCTTTTATGAAATTAAAAAAAAGAAAAATAAATACTATCTATGTTTTTATTATTTTAGTTATTAGTATATTACTAAATATATACTATGAAACCAATAGTTTATATCACGACGAACTTCAAAGAATAGATAAAAATCTTTATAAAACAGCCAAAAATATACCTTTTTATCTTGGAAATGATTATAATTTTAAAAATATGAATAAAAATTCATACAATGAAAATCAAATTTTAAAAACTTCAAAAAAACTTATAGATATAGCCCATATAAATGGAGTTGATTATCTCTATACAATTATAATTGATGATAACATGCCTACATATACTTCTATTGGGGGAGCTAGTGAAGAATACCTTGAATATTTTAAAAAGAAAAATCTCTCTCAATTTTATTGGTTTACTTTTGAAGATGTTGAAGATGATTCTATTCAAGAAACTATTAATATATTTAACAGCGAAGATATAGTCTATCTCGATAGTTCTGATAACCTTGGTACATATAGATCTATATATATTATATCATTAACAGAAGACGGTAGAAAGTATATCTCAGGGGCTGATATGACAATTACCAATTTAAATAAACTAGTCTTTAAAAAAGTTTCTTATCAAGTATTACATACATTATTATTATTACTAATATTAGTATTATTTGTATTAATAATATCTGAAAATATAAAAGAAAAGAAAAAAATTAAAGAAAATTTTATCAAAAGTATTAACTATGATGCTCTTACTGATGTTTTAAAAAGAAAAGAAGGGATAGAAAGACTGAATAAAATAATTAAACCTCTTTCATTTGAAAAAAAACAAATATTTGTAGGGTTGTTTGACATAATGGATATGACCTATATCAATGAGGAGTTTGGTACAAAAATAGGTGACGATATGATAAAAAAACTTGCTGATGTATTAAAAATAACCTTTAGAGAAACAGATGAAATTATTAGATTAAATGGTGATCAATTCTTAGTTGTTCTTAAAGAGTTTTCAACTAATCAGACGATAAAACAATTAGAAAAAAGATTTGAATCATCTTTAAAAAAATATGATTTCTTGAAAAAAAGGGAGTTGCATATTACTGTTCGTAAAGTCTTTTTAAAATGGGATGATGAAACAGATTTAAACTCTATGCTCAGAGTTTTATTTGAAAAACTAAGAATTATAAAAGGTAATACTCAAAAAGAAATTGCTTTGATGGAATTTGATATTCAAAGGGGCCTTCATAAAAATGAATTCGTAGTTTACTATCAACCGAAAGTTAATATCATAACCAAAAATATAGAATTTGAAGCCCTTATGAGATGGAATCACAAAGAAAAAGGCTTGATTCCTCCTATAAAATTTATATCTATAGCAGAAAAATCATCCCTAATAATCTCCCTTACAGAATTTTTAATAAAACAAGTAAGAAAGGATATAGAATTTTTAAAAACAAAAGTATCTGTAAACATCTCTCCTACTCATTTCAATAAAGAATTTTTTCTAGAGGAAATGCTTGAAAAATATGACAATTTAGATGGAATAGAATTTGAATTAACAGAAGATAATTTTATAGATGAAGTAGATAACTCTATAAAAAAAATTGAAATTTTAAAAAGTAAAGGAGTAAATTTTCTTATCGATGATTTTGGGACTGGTTATTCTTCTTTATCTTCACTAGCCAAATTGCCCATAACAACTTTAAAAATTGATCGATCTTTCGTAGTAAATATGTTTAAAACTAATAGAGATATGAATGTTCTAAAAACAATTATCCAGTTAGGTCAAAATCTTAATCTCAAAATTGTAGTAGAAGGAGTAGAAGAGTTAAAAGAAATTAATTTGTTAGCAGATTTAGGAGTTTCTATTTTTCAAGGATATTATTTTGGTAAACCTGAAAAACTAGAAACGGTCTTAAAAAAAATAAAAAATAAAACTTATTTGATGAATTTAAAGAAATGAAACACTCTAATTTTAAAGGGAATCCCTGTGAAAATACTTTTTTAGTGTAATCTCACAGGGATTTTTAATATTTTAGTATTCTTACACTTACCATCTGTTCCCCAACTTTAAAATACAATAACTGCTACATTCTGTCTAGGAATTCTCCACCACTTATCTTTATATTTAGGATCATAACCTACAAAATCATGGTATAAATAACTTTCATGTTCTTCTGGACTTCTAACACATTTATGTGATCTTTTATATGTCCCCAACGTGATTATTGCTCTTTCTTTTCTTTCTTTTACGGCCTCTTCACTTCCTAATTCTTCCACTATATCATCGTTTAGTGGAATGCCATGGATATAACCACCGCCACTAAATCTTATCCCATAATTAGCTCTTGAATATTTTTTTACTATTTCATAATCTTCCTCATTTAATCCTTTTTCTGTTATGTTTTCATCAACGCTTTCTCCTAGTTCTTCTTTTTTTACTTTTACTTCATAAGGAAAAATCACTTGCTTTACTGTATTCCCAACTAAAAAATAACCTTTTGGAGTTTCATAGGAGTCACGGTTGTTATTTACTCCACTTGTAATTAAGGAATAGGAAATTAAATCCCAAACATCATTCCTCTTCAAAAATACACCTTGATTTTGATTTTTTAAATCAATTACTATAACTCTATTTATTCCATCACTTATATCAATTTTTTTTGTTTTCCCTTGTTCTATTTGGTATATTCTCATCGAATCAGGGATAGATACAAGATATTTCTCTTGAATTTTTTCTCTTATAGCGACTATTCTCCCATCTGAAAGATATCTCAAATAACTTTTCCCACTGGGATTTATATAGGTCCCTTCAATACTCTGTTCTCCCCTATTTCCATACATATCTACCGGAATTCCTTCTTTTTCAGTAGAGCCAGGTTTATATTGAATTATACGTTGAATACTCCAATTATTTATCTGGGCTTCTGCAATAAAAAGATCTAAGTTCCTTGCTCTTTTTGCCATTTCTTCAAAATCAAATTCTCTTTTTATCGCTACAGAGGAATGAAGATAACCAATATTTTTTTTATATTTAACTTTATACCAAACCCTATTATTTTTAATCTTATTCCCTTTTACCCTTCCTAAGACCTCTATTTTTTCTTTTATATTTGTTTTATCTAGAATTCTTCCGGTTATCGATGTCTCACTTCGTATATTTGCTCTAGAGTTAGTGAATAAATAATTTATTAGTGGTAGCTCTCCATTGTATTCAATTTTTTTTTCGTATAATGGCACTGTTTTCAATTTTATAGGTGTACTACTCATAGCTTCTTTATTTTCTACTATTGTTAACTTTATCTCTATAGGAAGAACTACCTCTTTAGCGCTACAACCATAGAGAGATGTTATTATAATTAATAATACATATAAAAATTTCATATTTCCCCTCCAATTCTAAATCTCATTTATAATTCTAGTTGACATAATACTGTAATTGGGGTAAACTAACCCTACTTGGTTTGCATCTATAGCTCAATTGGATAGAGCATCTGACTTCGGATCAGAGGGTTATGGGTTCGATTCCTATTAGGTGCGCCACTTTCGATTTTAACAACTGAGTTTATTCAACTCATAAATTTGTGGAGACAATTTGGGGACAAAAGTTTAAATATCGTTTAATTTATTTAAAACTTCCAACACCTTATCTTCATTAGAATCTACTAAATGTGAATATGTATCTAAGGTCATTTTTATACTATCATGACCTAATCTTTTTGAAATTTTAACAATGTTTACTCCGCTTTGAAAAAGTATTGAAGCGTGGCTATGCCTAAAATCATGTAGGCTGAATTGTTCTAGTTTCAATTTTTTTATTGCTAAATTTTTACGTCTATGTAAGTTTGTTCTACTAACTTGAAAAATTCTTTTTACTTCCTTATCATATAGAGTCCCTATATATATCTTTAAATTATCTATCAAAAAATCTGGAACTTTTATAACTCTAATAGATGATTTAGTCTTTGGCGTTGTAATATATCCCTTTTTATCAATTTTAGAATAAGTTTTATTTATATTTATACTACTATCATCAAAGTTCAGATCTTTTATATTTAGAGCTAATACTTCACCTATTCGACAACCACTATAATATAGTAAAGAAAATATAAGTGAAATTTCACTATTATCAAATGTTTTAATCTCCCTTATAAACCTTTTGTATATTTCAGGGGTTATTATATTGATATCTTTCTTTTCTCTTAATAAAGGTGATTCTTGGACTCCTCCAGTTACTCTGACAGGATTTTCTTTAATTCCATAAAATTTAACTGCATAATTAAATATTGCACTCAATTCTTTTTGTAAAGTTTTAAAGTAACTTTTTGTATATTCGTTTTTTAATTCATGATTTTGCCATTTTTTTATAGCTGCAGGTGTAATATCTTGGATTAATTTATCTTTGAAATATGGTATGAGCTTTCCGCTAAATACTCTTTTTTTTCTTGCAAATGTACTAGCTTTTACTCTTACTTGTATATCTTCTAGATAAATTTCTGCTAGCTGTTTAAAGCCTAACATTGAGCTTGTTTCTTTTTCTTCAGAAAGAAATTTAATTTCCCATTCTTTGGCTTCCTTTTTTGTTTTAAAACCTCTTTTTTTCTTTTTCTTCTGCTCATTATTATAGGTTTTATACCTTATTTCTACATACCAACTATTCCTTAGCTTATCTTTATATACACTCATAGACTAATTAATCCTATAACGTTTATCAAAATATTTTCTATGTAATCTACCACATATAGTCTTATACCCCTGCTCTTTTAGCTCTGCATTTAACTCTCTTATTATTTTATATGCTGTATTTTCTGATATATCCAAAATTTTCATTAAATCTTCTTTTCTATAGAAATCTTTCATCGCTACCTCCTAAACAAATCTTTA